>CAIVXW010000091.1 GCA_903910005.1 uncultured Methylococcaceae bacterium | reverse complement strand
GATCAACGACGAATCCGGGCAGCAACTCTGGCAGGAACTGATCGCAATGACGGCTGAATGCAAGCATCGCAACGAGGTCAACGGGGCTTACCTGGCACTGCTGGCACGCTATGTTGAATCGGCTCTTGACGTCATCATGGGTTCGCCGTCCCAGGGCGAGACTTACGATCCCAAAGGTTCCAGACGACGGGGGGCTGCCTCGCGCCGCTCTTTCACCGTTTGATTCGCCTGATTTAGTACTTGCAAAAGCGTTCTGATTCATGCAAAATCCCGCTTTTTCGAATTCAGCCACTGGATCGGGTACCCATGAAAACCTTTAGTGCAAAGCCCGCCGAAGTCAAACGCGACTGGTATGTCATCGACGCCGATGGAAAGACACTGGGGCGTCTTTCCACCGAGATTGCCCGTCGTTTGCGCGGCAAACATAAAACCGAATACACGCCTCACGTTGATACCGGCGATTATATTATCGTAATCAATGCCGAAAAGGTTCGTGTAACCGGTAACAAGGAACAGGATAAAATCTATTATCAGCATACAGGATACATCGGAAACATGAAATCCGTCAGCCTGGGCAAATTGCGCCAGCGGCATCCTGAACGCATCATTGAAACGGCCGTAAAAGGTATGTTGCCCCATAATCCACTGGGACGGGCCATGTTTCGCAAACTCAAAATTTATGCAGGGCCCAATCATGGCCACCAGGCTCAGCAGCCTACCCTGCTAGACTTCTAACTGGATCGTCCGGAACACACTCATGGCACAAGCACAGTATTATGGTACGGGCCGTCGCAAATGCGCGATTGCCCGTGTATATGCGACCACCGGAACCGGTCGTATTACGATCAACAACAAACAACTCGAAGAATACTTTGGCAGAAAGACTGACTGCATGCTGGTGAGGCAACCACTGGAAGCCGTGGCCATGTCGGACAGGTTTGATGTCAATGTCAAGGTCGTTGGCGGTGGCCCTACCGGTCAGGCGGGTGCCATTCGTCATGGTTTGAGCCGCGCCCTGATTGCCTTCGATGAGGCACTGCGCCCCCCATTGCGTAAGGCCGGGTATGTGACTCGCGACGCCCGCGAGGTCGAACGCAAAAAGGTTGGTCTGCACGGAGCCAGAAGAAGACCGCAGTACTCCAAGCGTTAATGATTTATTTGGGGGATCGTCTAGCGGCAGGACTACGGACTCTGACTCCGTCAACCTAGGTTCGAATCCTAGTCCCCCAGCCAGAAAAATAGAGGCTTCGCGAGTAATCGTGAGGCCTTTTTTTATTGCCGGGTTGAACCCCATGGGCCAATTATGGGCCACTCCGGAAAAAACAGTAGAGAGGGTGTAGTCGAAGCCTGCTCCCATTCCGGAAGGGGTGAATGGTGAGGGGGGTTGCACCAAAACCCGTTCGTGGTCTCATGCTTCCAGCGACAAGCCGTATTCCGAAACTTACCTCAAGACGCTCAAATATCGCCCCGAATTTCCCGCCCGGTTCGATTCGCCCGCAAATTCTCGCGCACGCTGTCGAAAATTTTTCGATTGCTGTTTCCGTTCACCCTGACGGGCTCTCTGGCCTATGCGGTATCAAACTGCCCGAACCTGAGCCTGCGGTCGGAAGGGCCAAGTCATCTGCTCGTCGTGTTGCGCGAAACAACACCCCCCTCAAAACTCATAACTCACCCTGAAATCCAGCCGTTGCTGTCCGGTATCGACCGTGCCTTGCCGGTAGAACGGATAGCCCCAGTCGAGTTCGCCCTGAAAATGCCGGAGTATCTGCATCCTGAGTCCCAGACCGGCTGAGGCCAGCGTGTAGCGGGCGGGGTTGGCGGCGAGCGGGTTTTCGATCCAGAGGGTGGCCCAGTCATAAAATCCGAGCAGACGCCCGGCCCATAAACGCGGGCCGTAGAGTTCCACCGAAGCATTCAGGCCGTTATCCCCCAGTTGCTGGGTTTGGTGATAGCCGCGCACGCTTTGCACGCCGCCCGCACTGAACTGTTCGTTACTGATGAGGGGCTGACCGCTGATCTGTCCCGCCAGCCGGGTCGAGAGCAGAAAATCGGCGGGCAGGGGCTGCTGGTGTTTCATATCGGCGGTGAAGTAGAAGAAATCCGACTGAGCCTGATAACGCCTGCGCTCAAATTCGGTGGGGTCGTTGCCCAGTCCCCGGATGGAGAAATGCCCGGCGGCATTGAGGCTGGTGAGCGAATCACCCAGCCGCAGACTGGCGTCATAGCCCAGCAGGAACAGAGCGTAGCGGATGGGCGTGCTGCCGGTGTCCTGTCCTGCCAGAGTCACCGCCTGATCGAACTGCTTGTAATCGAAACCGGCGGTCAGGTTATGTAGCCAGCCGGTTTTGGCGGGCAGGGGCTTGACCAGACGCAATCCGTAAATCGAACCGGTACCGACCACGGACGTGCCGCCGACATTGGCACCGAGCTGGGTATTGGAGCGGATGCCGACACCGTACAGGGCCAGCCGGGTATCGGCCCAGCCGGTAGGCAACACATAGGTGCCTGACCACACGTCAACCTCGTCCCGGTTCTCCGGTGCGGTCTGATATTGCAGCGATGCGCTGTGGAATTTCTGCCATAGATTGTCGTAGCGAATCGAGCCGATCAGCCGGGTATAACGGGTGTAATCGGTATTGCGGCTGTTCATTTCCACGCTGCCATGCAAAGGCAACTGATCCTTGATCTTGAGTTCCACCTCCATCTGCCCCGGTGTCTGCCCGGCCCTGAACACCGGTGTCACCGTGCGGTCGGCAGACTGTTCCGCCAGTTTGGCGACCTGTGCCTGTACGGCCGGCATGTAGGGCACCTGGTTTTCTGCCAAAGCCGGTAATCCCGCCCTGATTTTGCCCAGGGCGTAATAACGGGAGCCTGTCACCTGCACGAAAGCCACCCGGCCTTCCACGACCTTGAGCCTGACCTGACCGTTGTTTACGTCCTGCTCGGGGATGTCGATGACCACGGTCGGATAACCGTGGTCACGGTATGCGGTTTCGAGAGCCACCCGTGCCTGTTCCACATCCTCGATGCCTTTGCCGGGGCCTAGATGGGGATACACCGCCTGCTCCACCGTCTCCACGTCCAGTACCGTATTGCCATCAATCCGGTAATCGAGAATGTCGAACACCGGACGATCCGTGGGGGCCGGTTCGGCTGGATTGGCCTGTACCGTCAGAACAGGCAGCATCAGCACCAGACCCGACATGAAAATGCGTCGCTTAGGGGTCACGGTTCACCTCCGTGACCGGTCGAAGATTCCGTCGGACGCGGGTTGTTCGTGGCCGGTGTGTACGGTGTCACCTGCAAGTGATGCAACTGATAACGGTAGGATTCGGCGGCATTTTCGGTTTGAACCGCGCCGATGCCGGTCAGCGGTTCCAGTTCGGCCATGCGTTTCCACCAGGTTTTTTCCTGATACTTTTCGAGCAACTCGCGCTGGGTTTGCAGCAGGTGCTGATTGTTGTCGCCACAGCGGTCGATCCACTGTTCCCGTTCGCGCACGGCCTCGACCAGCCACTGATTGTCAGCCTGAAGCGACCGGGATTGTTCGCTCAGAACCTGCTGTTGTCGCCTGAGTTTGGCTGCATTGTCGCGGGCCTCACCGATTTGGGCTTCAAGCCCGGTTCTCACCCCCTGCAAACTCTCGACACCCGCCTGGCAGCGTTCCAGTGCCGCCGGCAGGTTTTCCAGTTTGTGGATGTTGTCTTCCAGTTGCTTCACCCGGCTTTCCAGGGCGGTCTTTTCGCTGACCAACGCCGTCTTTTCGGCTTCAAGCCGGGTCTTGTCTTCATTGAGTTGACGCATGACACCCTGTGCCTTGCGTAGCACCTCTTTAAGGGACGCATCCTGCCCCCTGGATTCGCCCAGAGCGACCGTCGCACTGAAAGTCAGGATCAGGCCTGGTAACAAAATCCGGTGCAGGCTCCGCTTGGTATGCTGCATGATGGTCACCTAAAAGCGGGTATTCAGATCAAGATTGAGGGTATCGACGCTCAGGGGTGGCCCCTCTATGGCGTTGCTCGACAACCAGCGCAAATCCAGCCAGGTATTGCTGGCCAGGCCATACTGAACAGCGGCGGTCCAGCCTTTGGCATTGGTGCCGCCCTGATGGAAGATCGGATCATTGAACGCATCCAGTACGGCATCCCGCTCAATGTAGCGATAAGAGAAAAACAGGTTCCAGTCATGCAAACGGGCCATATCGGGCTGCCCCACATCCAGGCGTACCATATAGGCATTGGTACGCGGGCTGACGTTTTGTCCGAAGACCTGGGCAATGTAGCGGGAATCGAAGCCGATGTTGCGGGCGTAATCGGCGGTCAGCAGGATGTGGGTCGCACCGAATCCGGCATAGTCGTACGCCGCCGTCACGTCGAGTACCCGGAAATCCGAACCCAGCCCCACCCGGCAGACATTGCGTGCGCCCAGGGCACCGCTGTTGCAGGCGGTCTGGTTGACCGCATCATCAATGGGCACCAGGGTGTTGCCGCGCTGCATGAAGACCGGAGCCGTCCAGTCGTAGGAATGATCGTCCAGCCGGTTGCGTACCGCCCTGACATTCCGGAAATCGTAATAGGCCGTGGCCAGCTTCAAGCGCGAATCGGGTCGTACCAGCCAGTCGATACCGGTCTGGGCGGCCAGTATCCATTTGTCGGAAGCGGACAGATTGACTTCCTGCAAGGGCAGGGCACCCAGGGTGGCAAAGACGGTATTGGGGGTGGTTGGCCCCAGATTGATGCCGTAACGTCCGGTGGCGGAGGGCACCGTATACGCCGATGAATCCGCC
This sequence comes from uncultured Methylococcaceae bacterium, assembly GCA_903910005.1. GTDB lineage: Bacteria > Pseudomonadota > Gammaproteobacteria > Methylococcales > Methylococcaceae > CAIVXW01. The sequence continues at coordinate 2,374 of CAIVXW010000091.1, read as the reverse complement.
GAACCAAACCGCCAGCGGGCCGTTGCCGCCATGCCCTCGAAACTGAGCATGGCACTGTAGATCATTTCGGTGGACATGAACGGATTGGCAATACGCCCACCCGAGAGGGTCAGCCAGTCATTGCCCCGGCCATCGACATAATCGTACTGAATGAAGGCCCGATCCAGCGCGACGAACCAGGTGCGGTTGTAGTCGCCCAGGGTCTGGTTGGTGGATACCGGGCTGTAGATATTGGTGGTGGTCAAACGAAAACCGGCCTTCAGCCCGTCGGTGATTCTGGCATCGAACCCGGCCCGGAAGCGTCCGTTGATGCGGAAGCGGTCGGTCGCGGTGTTGACGTAAGCCCGGTTGGTCGCCAGTGCGGCGGACAGACTGCCGATCTCATTGACCGCCATCCAGTCATAAAAGGCGGCATTGCCACTGCCCATGAATTCATCCGACAGCCGCAGGCGGGCATCGAAATAGGGTTGTATGCGGTGAATCCAGCCCGGCAGGGCAGAGGCAAAATTCCATTGCTCGGCTTTGGCAGCCTGTTTGACGTCCTTCAGCACGTCATCCCTGAGTTCCGAACGTACCTGTTCCCTGATCTGCCGCTGCATGAATTGGGGGACATAACCGACATGGATGGAATCGCCGGACGCGGGTGCTGGTGCTGGCGCACTCGCTGTCGAGGCGGCGGCGTTGGTCGGCGGATTGTCCTGAGCGGCTTTGGCTTCGGCCACCGCCTGTTCCCGCGCCTCACGAATCATGGTATCGGCACTGTCCCGGTCGATGACCCCTTTCCTGACCAGTGCCTCGATCAGTTTGAGGGTCGTGTTGCGATTGATGAGTGCCGCATCCCCGTCCTGAGCCAGCACCGTTGTGGCAGGCGTGGTCACGAGCAAGGCGACGAGACTGGTCTTGATGATGTTCATGATTGCAGTCAGAAGTTAAGTGTGATGGGCCTGGGAGCGCGGGCGTCTCGCCCGCCACGCGGCCAGGAGGGTCGCGCTCCCAGGTAGCAATCCATTCGCCCGCTGGACATGAACTCCGGCGTTACATCCTCGAATTGAGCCGTATCCTGACCGGTTGCGGCATGTGTTCCGGCGGTGGGCGCGACAGGCTCAGGTGCAGTTTGGGCAAGGCACCGTGTATCGCCTGATCCACGGCCTCTATGCCGCTGCCACGCACCAGCTCAACCCGCTGCAAACGGCCATCGGCTTCAACCCACACCGCGAGTTCCACGCTGTAGCGGTTCTCCCGGGCCGGGGTGTCTTCCAGCAAGGGATACAGGGCCTCGTCCAGGTTTTGCCTGATTTGTCCGCCATACCAGATCACCGCACTGCCGGCGGCACCGCCCAGCAGGGCACGTCCACCCTGACGGGCCGCCAGACCAAAGCCGTCAGAACCGGCACTGCCTGCGCCGTCCACGCCCAGTTGTTCGCCGGGCGGCTCATCAGCCTGTTCCGGTGCGGGTTCCGGTTCTTCCTGGGGTTCAGGTTGCGGTTCCTCGATTTTTTCCGGCTCCACCTCGGGTTCCGGGGGCTTGATTTCGGGGGGCGGTGGCGGCGGTGGTGGCGGGATGACTGAAATCTGCTGCACCACCCGTTTCATCTGCGGCCCCTTGTGAAAATGATCCTTCAGCCAATAGGTCAGCGTTGCCACCAGCACACTGAGGACGATGCCGGCGATGAGCGGCATGCGCCGGTACCATTGATGTTTAGTATTCATGGCTACTTCACCAGCTTCTGTGTCACCAGACCGAGCGGGGTGATCTCCAGCCGCGTGACCACATCCAGCACCTCGATGACTTTTTGATACTGCACCGACGCATCGGCCTTGAGTACCACCGGCAGATCCGGGGTAGCGGCCTTGTACTGAGCCAGCCGGGTTTCCAGTTCCTGTACCGAAACCGGATAGGTGTCGAGATAAATCGTGCCGTCCGGGGTGATGGAAATGGCCTTGGTTTTGGGTTTGGACAGGCTCGGGGTACTGCTGGCCTTGGGCAGATTGACCGTGATGCCCTGTACCGTGGCGGTGGTCATGATGATGAAGATGAGCAGCAGCACATAGGCGACATCCAGCATGGGGGTGATGTTGATGTCGTCGTACACCTTTTCTTCGGATTCGACTTTCACGGTTCAGACTCCCTTTGACGAATGGCGACCCTGACAGCGAGCAAGGCCAGGAACTCATCGGTGAACACGCGCATGTCGGCGATGATGTCCTTGATCCGGGTCAGCAGATAGTTGTAGGCAAACAGCGAGGGAATGGCGACGGCCAGACCGGCCACGGTGGCCAGCAGTGCGGCGGCGATACCGGGTGCGATGGAATTGATGTTCACATCGCCGGTGGCGGCAATCACCGCGAAGGTAATCATCACCCCCATGACCGT
>CAIVXW010000090.1 GCA_903910005.1 uncultured Methylococcaceae bacterium | reverse complement strand
TCCTGGGCCTTGATCATCCTTCGGGCTGCGCCACCCGAATTGGCAGGTTGATCGGGGCCAGACGATGAGCAATGCGTTGTGAATAACCTGTGGGTGAATGTGGCAGGTTAGACATCCTGCTCCGCCCCGTCAACCCGTCAACCGCTCAATGATGGCCCGATTGACCCGGCCATCGTGCAGGGCACTGGCCATCAGTACGGCGGAAACCCCCATGGCTTGTAACTGCCACAAGTCGTCTGCGTGCCGCACCCCGCCAGCGGCGATGAAGTCATGGTCGGGATGCCGGGCCATCAAGTCGGCCAGGCGGCTGAAATCGGGGCCACGCTGACTGCCGACGTGCGAGAGACTCATCACGATAACCCGTTTGGGCCACTCCGCTGGCTGATCCAGCAGCACGGTCGGTCCCAGCAAGACTCCCTGCCTGAAATCCAGCGACAGAATCACCTGATCGTCCGCATCGGCCAAAATCGACAAATTGTCATATTGGAGCGACTCGGAACCGATGACTGGGCTAAAATAGCGGTCGGTGAATACACCGGCCCGTAGCGATGGCACCCCCTGATCGATCCAGAACCTGATACCGGCTCCCTGCCGTCCGAGCAAACGAATCTGCTCATCCTGTGGTGGCCGACCACTCAGGGCATCAAGATCAGCCAGGTAGACGGTCTGAAACGGGTAAAACGCCAGAATCCCGCGGAGAACTTCGGAGGGTTCGGGACTGGCACACAACAGGCTGACCAGCGGGCGATAGTGTTCGCGCTGTCCCTCTCTGGCATGGACCACGAGACCCTGGCTGAGGTCAATGACCGGTATGATCTGCATGAGTATTTTTTGATTGTGAACATTTTGGTATTTGAATATGTGACCGGCGGCGGCTGGTGTGATGCGCCGCCGCCACCGGCGTTGCGGGCAGAGGCGGATCATATCCAGACCGCCCTGCTCCGCAATTTGCTGGAGATTCCGGGTATCGCCATTACCGCCTTCAGGGACACACGCTGGCCGGTTCCGGCGGAACTGGCCGACCCCATTGCCTGGAAACCGGTTGAACCGACGGTTGGGTTCAGGACGCAGTGGCTGGAGTGTCTTGACCACTGCGATGCGGTCTGGCCGATTGCGCCGGAGTCCGGCGGGCTGCTGGAGGGGCTTTGTCGCGAGGTTGAATTGGCGGGAAAAATCCTGCTCAACTGCCCGGCCCGGGCGGTGCATCTGGCTACCAGCAAACGTGCTACCCTGGCCCGCCTGGCCCGGCACGGTATTCCGGTGGTGCCTACCCGGCGTTTCCGGGGGTACCGTCCGGTTTTTCCGCTGATTATTAAACCGGATGATGGCATCGGTTGCCAGGGAATCAGGATACTGGGCTGCGAGGCAGACTGGAATGAGGCCCTGTGTGAAATCAACCCTTTGCATTATGTGATACAACCGTGGCTGAGGGGCGACAGCCTGAGCCTGTCAGTATTGTTCGAGCGCGGTAAGGCACAGCTTTTAAGCGGTAACCGGCAAATCATTGCGCGTCGGGGCAACCGGTTGCAACTGGATGCGGTTGAGGTCAATGCCTTTGCCCCGACTCCGGCCCATCAGGCTCTGGTGACTGCGGTAGCGCAGGCAATACCGGAACTGTGGGGCTATGCCGGTATTGATCTGCTCCAGACTCAACGGGGGCTTCAGGTGCTGGAAATCAATCCCAGGCTGACCACGGCCAGTGCCGGGTTGCAGGCGGCCTTGGGAATCAACCTGGCCCGGGCCGTGATCGGTTTGGTGCGACAGGCGTTGACGGCGTCGGATGTGGCCCGGCAGCGCGATCATGCCGTCAAAATCTGCTGGCCGGTCGCATGAACATGCACTCCATGGGATGGGATGTGGGCGGTGCCCACCTCAAGCGGGCCGGTCTGGATCAGGCCGGACAACTGCATGTTGCCCAGGAACCCTGCCCGCTGTGGCTGGGAACGGAACGGCTGGAATCAGCCCTGGCGAGGATCACGGCAGGGCAGGGCAGGGCACCGGGTTGTCGCCATGTCGTCACCATGACAGGCGAACTGGCCGACTGTTTTTCGGGCCGCAAAGCCGGGGTCGCAACCCTGGCCCGACTGATGACGCAGTGGCTGGCTCCCGAGCCGGTGGCTTTCTTTGCCGGTTCCCGCCGTCTGCTGACCACACCCGACCAGGCCGCGCAGTGTTGGGAGCAGGTGGCGTCCGCCAACTGGCTGGCAACGGCACACTGGACGGCCCGGTCATTGCCTGATGCCCTGCTGGTCGACATTGGCAGCACAACCACTGATCTGATCGTCATTCAGGACGGTCTGATTCAAACCCGTGGCTACTCCGATGCCGAGCGGATGCGTTACGATGAATTACTCTATACCGGCGTGGTGCGTACGCCGCTCATGGCCCTCGCCACCCGGGTGCCGCACGACGGTGAGTGGCTGCCGGTCATGGCCGAACAGTTTGCCACCACGGCGGATGTGTACCGGTTGACCGGTGAACTGCCGACTTTGGCCGATCAGCAGCCGAGTGCTGACGGTGGCGACAAGACCCTGACCGGCAGTGCCCGGCGACTGGCCCGGATGCTGGGGCTGGAGGCCGAATCCTTCAGCCTGGCGTACTGGCAGACCCATGCCCGCATCTGGCGTGAACGTCAGCTTGAACGGCTCATGGCCAGTTTGATGCGGCAACTCTCAAGAGGGTGTCTCAAACCCGGTACTCCCCTGGTGGGCGTGGGGGTGGGCCGTTTTCTGGTACGGGAGTGTGCGCTGCGTCTCTGTCACCCGTACCGGGATATTGATGAATTTTTTCCGCCCTGTTATTCCGCACCGGCATGCAGTGCCGCAGACTGTGCGCCGGCTGCGGCACTGGCCTGTCTGGCTGCACGAAATGGTTTTTTTGATGACGACCCGAACTGAAGAACTACCCTACTTTGAAGACAGCGCGGCCCTGTTTCTGCCCTGGGCCGAACGGAGCGGTTCGGTGTTTCTGGACAGTGGTTATCCACATTGTCGTCAGGGACGCTACGACATTCTGGCGGCTGAACCGGTGACAACCCTGGTCACCCGGGGGGGGCTCACCGAGATACGGGAACAGGGCCGGACGACCCTGTCGCCTGACGATCCGTTTACCCTGCTCAAACGGCATTTGGGCACTCCGCAGACCGGCCATCCTGACCTGCCTTTTTGCGGCGGAGCCATCGGTTATTTTGGCTACGACCTGGCTCGCCGTCTGGAAAAACTCCCGGAAATTGCTGCCGATCTGGAAAACATCCCCGACATGGTGGTCGGCATCCATGACTGGGCGGTGGTGGTGGATCATCAAGCCCGGCGTAGCTGGCTGGTAGGGCGGGGTGATTCACCGGCACTGGCTGCCCGCTGGCCCCATCTGGTACAGGGTTTCAGCCAGATTCAGACGATTGGCTGGCAACAGACCGGTTTTTCGGTGCGGGGTGAGGTTCAATCCAATCTGAGCCGGGCCGATTACGGCCAGGCCTTTCGCCGCATCCAGCACTATATCCGCGAGGGCGATTGTTATCAGGTCAATCTGACCCAGCGTTTTTCGGCCCGTTGTGTCGGCAATCCCTGGGCGGCTTACCAGTGGCTCCGGGTTTACAATCCGGCACCGTTCAGTGCCTTTCTGCATTATCCGGAAGTGCAGGTGTTGAGTTCCTCTCCCGAGCGTTTCCTCAAGGTGCGCGGCGGCTCGGTTGAAACCAAGCCGATCAAGGGAACCCGCCCCCGTTTTGCCAATCCGGCCCGTGACCGGGCTGAGGCCGAGGCACTGCGCCTGAGCAGCAAGGACAGGGCTGAGAATCTCATGATTGTTGATCTGCTCCGCAACGATCTCGGCAAGAATTGCCGACCCGGCTCGGTGCATGTACCGGAACTGTTTGCGGTGGAAAGCTATGCCACGGTGCATCATCTGGTCAGTACCGTGCGCGGACAACTGGCCGGGGAGCATTCGGCCCTGGATTTGTTGCGGGGCTGTTTTCCGGGGGGATCCATCACCGGTGCCCCCAAACTCAGGGCCATGCAGATCATTGAAGAACTGGAACCTCACCGGCGCGGCCTTTATTGCGGTTCCATTGGCTACATCGGTTTTAATGGCGGCATGGACTGCAATATCGCCATCCGTACCCTGATGCATTCGGATCAGTGCATCCGTTTCTGGGCCGGGGGCGGTATTGTGGCCGATTCGGACGAGGAGCAGGAGTATCAGGAATGCCATCACAAGGCCGCCGCCCTGCTGAATCTGCTGGAACAATTCCGCATGAGGAAACGGGTTGGCGCGGTGGGTCGTTAAACTGGGTGGCAGCCTGATCGAATCGCCCCATCTCGATCAGTGGCTGGCGGTTCTGGCGGATTCCGGCGTCATTATCGTGCCGGGGGGCGGCCCGTTTGCCGATCAGGTACGAATCACCCAGCAACGGCTGGCATTTGATGATGCCACCGCCCACGCAATGGCCTTGCTCGCCATGGCCCAATACGGCCTGCTGCTGAAAACGCGCTGTCCCGCACTTCAGGTCGAAGACCGGCTTGAGCGGTTGCTTCGCCGCAGTTCAACCGGTCAGAGCGTGATCTGGCTCCCCGGGCTTGAGTTGCTGGATCAGGCCGACATTCCGCAAACCTGGGCGGTCACCGCAGACAGCCTGGCGGCCTGGCTGGCGGGGCATCTGGCGATTGACCGCCTGTTGCTGGTCAAGTCGGCCAGTGCCGCCGCGCTCAGTCCCGGCCTGGCCGACCTCAGTCGGGCCGGGGTGGTCGATCCCGCGCTTGAGTCGTTCGCGTTGCGGTCAGGGTTGTCAGTCTGGCTGAGTCCGGCCAGCGGGCATGCCGGTTGGCGCACGCGTCGGCAGGGCTTCAGTCCCTGTCTGCAATACGCCCGTCGTGCAGATACAGGATTCGATCCATGCGACCGGCCAGAGCCGGGTCGTGGGTGACGATCACAAAGCTGATGGCGTTCTCCCGGTTCAGTTGCAGCATCAGTTCATACACCTGTTCCGCCGTTTTCTGATCCAGGTTGCCGGTGGGTTCATCGGCCAGCACGCATTTGGGACGGGTTACCAGGGCACGGGCAATGGCGGCCCGCTGTCGCTCGCCCCCGGATAATTCGCCCGGTTTGTGTTCCACGCGGTGGCTTAATCCGACCCGTTCCAGCAGTTCGGTGGCCCTGTGCCGGGCTTCGGTCAGCGAAGCCTGGCCAATCAGCAAGGGCATGGCAACGTTCTCCAGCACGGTGAATTCGCCCAGCAGATGATGAAACTGGTAAACAAACCCCAGGGTGCGATTGCGTAGTGCCGCCAGTTTGCGTTCAGCCAGGGCGTTGATGGCAATGCCATCCAGAAACACCTGGCCCTTGCTGGGGGCTTCCAGCCCGCCGAGCAGATGCAGCAGGGTACTCTTGCCGGAACCGGACGCTCCCATGATGGCAATTTGCTGGCCGGCTTCCACGCTGAGGGTAACGTCCCTGAGTACATCCACCACCAGTCCACCTTCGGTGAAGCGTTTGCATAGCCCGGCACAGGCCAGAACCGGTTTATTCATAACGAAGTTCCTCGGCCGGTTTGATGCGGGAGGCCTGCCAGGCCGGATACAGGGTGGCCAGAATGGACAGCAGAAAAGCCATCCCGGTGATGCGGGTCACGTCTGACCAGAGCAGCCTGGATGGCAGTTCGCTGATGTAATAGACATCGGCTGACAGAAACTGTACGCCAAACAGGCGTTCCAGGGCGGGTACCAGGGTTTCCACATTGAGGGCCAGAACGATCCCGCCAACGCCGCCGAGCAGGGTACCAAACGCACCGATCAGCGAACCCAGCACGATGAATATGCCCATGACAGCGGCAGGTGTCATGCCCAGGGTTCGGAGTATGGCAATGTCGGCCCGTTTGTCGGTTACCACCATTACCAGTGTGGACACGATGTTGAAGGCCGCCACTGCCACGATCAGCAGCAAAATGATGAACATCACCCGCTTTTCGGTTTGTATGGCCTTGAAAAAGTTGCTGTGGGCCTGGGTCCAGTCGGCGATCTGGTAGGCTCCCGGCAGGCGGGTTCCCAGGGCATTAACCACTGAGCGGGCCTGAAACACGTCAGCCAGTTTGAGGCGGAGACCGGTCACGCGATCATCCATCCGCAGCAGACGGGCTGCATCTGCCATCTGGATCAGGGCCAGGTTGCGGTCGTATTCGTACATGCCGACCTTGAACACTCCCACCACCGTAAAACGTTTCAGCCGCGGCAGGATGCCGGCCGGCGTGGCATTGAGTTGGGGGCTGATGACGGTCAGTTTGTCACCCGTGACTACTCCCAGATAATCTGCCAGTTCCGCTCCCAGGACAATGCCGAATTCACCGGGCTTCAGGTCGTCGAGTCGCCCCGCTACCAGATGTTCCGCGACTTCCGAAACCCGGGGTTCAAGGTCGGTCAGAATCCCCCGCAGCATCACCCCGCTGACACGTCGTTCCGAACTGAGCATGGCCTGACCTTCAATGTAGGGAGCCCAGCCAACCACGCCGGGTTCTGTCCTGACGGCAGGAACCAGTACTTGCCAGTCTGCCAGTTCGCCTTCCATGCCGCTGATGGAAGCGTGGGACGTCATGCCCAGAATCCGTTCGCGCAGTTCTGCCTCAAAGCCGTTCATGACGGATAGTACCGTAATGAGGGCGGTGACTCCGAGCGCGATGCCCAGTACTGAAGTCAGGGTAATAAACGAGATGAAACGGGTTCGTCGCCGGGCGCGGGTGTAGCGCAGGCCGATGTATACGATAAGCGGTTTGAACATGGAGACGATCAGGCAATGATGGGGGAGGGCAGTCGGCCTGGTGTAATGGCGACTGTCGGGAACCCGGGGATCAGGTGAACCGGGTTCGTTTGCGTTGGGTGGTTTGGTGGCGGCAATCCAGGCAGATACCGTACAGGCACAATACGTGGTCGGTCATTTCGAAGCCCTTGGCGGCGGCAATTTCCTCCTGACGTTGCTCAATTGAAGCGTCGCTGAACTCCTCAACCCGACCGCAGCGAACACACACGATATGATCGTGGTGTGCCCCCTGATCCAGTTCAAAAACCGACTGGTTGCCTTCAAAGTGATGCCGTTTGACCAGTCCCGCCGCTTCGAACTGGGTCAGAACCCGGTAGACGGTGGCCAGTCCGATTTCTGCCCCCGCCTGAATCAGGCAGCGGTGCAGTTCTTCTGCGGTCAGATGCCGCCCCTGTTCCGGACGATTTTCAAGCAGTTCGAGAATTTTGACGCGGGGGGCAGTGACCTTGAGCCCTGCTTTCTTGATGTTCTGGTTATCCATCGAATCAACCTGAGGCTTTGGGAATGGGTTTTGGGCTGACATTCTAGCATGAGGGAGGCCGAATGGGGCCATGAGGGCGTATCCTGCACAATTTTGTGGCAACGATGGTTTTATGATGATTGCGGAGTACGGTGTGACCCGTTAAGATGCGCCGCTTCGAGATGTTGCGTATAACCCTCATTTTTGTTGTAAAACCAACACAAGGAGCTTCCATGTCAAAAAAATTACTATTGCTGTCTACCGTAGGCCTTATGGGCTTGAGTGCCCCCCTGTTTGCCGGTGAAGCTACCGGCGCGGTTGCCGGGCTGCTCGGTTCAGCCGATCAGTGGTACGTTGCCCCCTTTGGTACCTATTTCAATCCTGCCGGTGCCCGTAATGCCGATCATGAAGCCGGTGCCGGTCTGGCCATAGGCAGGATCATCAACGATTATTTCAATGTGGAAGTCAAGGGCTTCTGGCAGCATCTGGATGCCGAGACCGGTGGCGAAGGTGATATCGCCGGCGGTTCGGTTGATCTCCAGTATTACATGATGAGAGGCACCTTTTCGCCGTACACCGTGGTCGGTATCGGCGGTATGGATACCCGCTTCGCCAACCGTAGCTCGGCGTCAGTACTGGGTGAGGCCGGAGTCGGTGCCACGTATGATGTGCTTGATAACCTGTCGGTACGGGGCGATGTACGCTACCGTTACAGTTTTGAGGGGGATGGCGGAGCTTATGCCGGTCAAACCCAGTTTCACGATATGGTTGTCAACGTAGGTCTGGTGATTCCCCTGGGGCAAAAACCGCAGGCACTGGCCAGCCCGGCACCGGTGGCTGCCGCCCCGGTTGACGATTGCGCGACCCGTGATACCGATCTTGACGGGGTGAATGACTGCGAAGATCGCTGTCCCGGTACCATGCGTAGTGCGCGGGTCGATGACACCGGCTGTCCCATCCGCATCGAGTTGCGGGGTGTCAATTTCCTCTACAATTCAGATGCACTGACTGAATCGGCCCAGCGGATTCTGGATGGCGTCGCCGGACAACTGTTGAGCGTGCCGGAACAACGGGATATCGAAGTAGCAGGCCATGCCAGCAGCGAGGGCAGTCAGGCGTACAACCTGAGGCTGTCACAGCGTCGCTCTGAATCAGTGGCCCGTTACCTGAAGGCGAAGGGTCTGGCCAACCGGCTCTATCCCAAGGGCTATGGCGAGGATTACCCGATCGCAGATAACGATTCTGAAGCAGGACGCGAGAAAAACCGTCGGGTAGAACTGGTCTGGATGGGCGATTGATCGTCCCGTAACCCAGGATACCGACTCTGACTGTCGTCAACGTCCGTTCGGGTTCAGGGCAGGGTGAGTGGCGAGGGGCGAGTGGCGAGGGGCGAGTGGCGAGGGGCGAGTGGCGAGGGGCGAGGGGCGAGGGGCGAGGGGCGAGGGGCGAGGGGCGAGGGGCGAGGGGCGAGGGGCGAG
>CAIVXW010000089.1 GCA_903910005.1 uncultured Methylococcaceae bacterium | reverse complement strand
GGGCGGCAGTTCAACCGATTCGGCCTGGCGGACGCCCTTGAATATTTGATAGTCCAGCCGGAAATCATGACGCATGCGGGTGCCGTCAGCACGGCTTTGCCACTCGATGTGACGCAATTCCAGACCGTTCTCGAGCGGGCCTGGATGCGGTAGATAGCGGTGTTCCAGCACCTGGTCAGGCGGCGTCAACACGCTGAAGCGGTGCGTTACCACGTCGCCGATTACATAGCCAAAATCGCGTCCGGGCACGGACAGAACCTCCACCGCAGCGTTTGCCGTCCCGGCCAGCAGGCTACACCCGCACAACACCCACAGCAATGGTCTCACGCTTCGCCTCCGTCCTGATAAAAATAAGCCGTCACCCGGTCGGGATCAAAGTGGCCACTCAAAAACAGCGGCAGGCGTCCCCAGGCTGAGAACAGGGCAGTGAGCTGGCGACGGCGTTCCTGATATGCGGCCTCGAAGCCTGCCCTGAGGGCCGGTCGCAGCCAGTAGCGACGGCGTTCCCCGCTTTCCGGCTCCTGCCAGTACACCAGCCGGTAATCGGACAGGCCCGCATGAGGCGGAAGTTCCCAGACCACCACCGGCACCACGTCGTGCCGGACCAGCGACTGGCACAGTCGCGTGATGTCGGCCAGTGGACAATGAAAATCCGACAGCACAAACACCAGGGCGCGTTGAGGGCTCATGAGCGCGGCCAGATCCGCCAATCCCCGGGCCGAGTGCCGACTGGGCCTGACCTGATCCACCGCCAGCCGCCAGGCGTCCAGCCCGCCGTGCCAATAACCGCCCGGCTGACACAGTTCCGTCCGCACCTCCGCATCGGCTGCCAGCAAGCCAAACGAATCACCGATCTGCCGGGCCGCCCCGGCCAGACTGGCGGCGAAGTGGGTCAGGATGTCCAGTTTGGGGGGAGACAGCATGGACGCGGAGACATCCGCCAGCAGATGGACGGCGATGGTGCTGGACTGGCGGAAACAGCGCACCTGGTACTGTCCGTGCGGATCACGCAGACTGGCGCGGAGGTCAAGGTGACGGGGATGGGTGAGGTGTTGCAGAGGCTGGTAACCCTGAAATTCATGCCCGTCACCGCCCTGCTGACTGCGGTGGGAACCGGGATGAAAACGGGCAGACCGCCAGTTGATTCGGTAATGAAACCCGGGCGTCATGGTTCAGGCGATCAGGGCGTGGCTACGGTCAGGGTGGAGAATCGGCCCGTACGGGCTGAAAAGGCCACAATTATAACGCCGTTCTCCACGGTTTTTGGCAGCAGGGTGGCTAGAAAAACCGGCTTTTAATGGGAAGCGGGGGCCGAACAGCGGTCAATTCGATGATGGGCCGTGGTTGCGGCACTGCACTCGCCCTCAAGTATTTGTACGACTGATCGGCAACACCGGGTAAAATGGGTGCAACGGATGGTCAGCGATTGTCACCGATTTCACCGAAGTTCCTCGACGGTAGAAGGTCGGCAACGGCTGCCTGTCGCAGGTACGCCACGATGATCGCTATCTGACGGCTGTTCCGTCCTGGGCGGGTAGCTCTGCGGGTGTCCGGTCAGGTAAAATGCCGCTTCGAGACATTCCGTTCTCGTATCCAATTTTGGGGGGCAGATGGGAGTACTGTTGCCGTTTACCATGATTTGACTCTGGCGACACGTCGGAGCAACGGAAATGGAGCAAATGACTAACACAGCAGATATTGATACCTATAACACCGCAATCAACATTATTGGTGGCCTCAAAGACTTTAATGTAATTTACAAGGCTATAGAGTCTGATTTTAGTCTATCTGACTCGCTAAAAGGCCTAATTAATGAGCGTAATGAATTTCATCTCCGTACTGAAAAGAGCCGCACGAGAATTGAGCGAGAGGTCCGAAAGGCATTTTTGCAGTTCAAGAACGAGGATCATCAGACTCTCATCCAGGGGATTTTTACCGAGCGTGTACCACTGCAGGACAAAGAGCTGGCACTGGTTTGGCAGTTTTCTCTGAGCAACAGGCTATTCAGGGAAATCACGGCGATGGTTTTTATTAAAACCTACTATTCAGGCCGCACCATTATATCCAAGGATGATATTACTGCTTACTTAAAAGAATTCCTTCGGCAAAATCCATCGCTGCAAATCAATTGGTCTGAAAGCACGATCAATACAATTTCAACTAAATACTTGAATCTGATGAGCAAGTTAGAATTCCTCAGCCCCGGAAGAATTAAGGCCTTCAAACACATCAGACCCTCTTCGGAAGCGCAGGTTCTCTTCCTTTACTTTGCGAAATTACTCTCCCCAAATGCCAGTAATATACTGGCTAATGAATTGCTGCCCGTTAGTTTTATACCGTCGGAGGAGGTTCAGAGTCGGTTCAAGAAGCTCTCCTTAAGGGGTTTATTTAACATGAATTTCAACGGGGTCGCTTTGAACATCGAACTATCCCATGGCTATAAAGGAATTTGCGATGCCCTATATCAATGATCATCAGCAAAAATTTACGGATCTAAAGTTTCACATAGGGAATCAAGATCAGCTACGGCGACAGGCAAACGGCGGGAACAGCATTCTATTCTCTTATCCGCCTAACGAAGATCAGCAATACATAGAGAAGGCCAAGGAACTCTACCCTGATAACGCAGCATTCATTGATATCAGCAAATTACTGGTTCAGTTAATAGATGAGGACGGATGGGAATCCTTCAGCGAGTATTACAAAGATTTCATGAATACACCTCACCTGATCTTTCGATCCGATGATCCTACACCGGATCTTTTTGATTTGATTATCAGTGAAATTCAGAACGCCTGCAGGTACGACAAAATTCCATTCCTGATTAGAACCGGTTGCCTCTTCGGCACAGGGATCGAAAACGTGAACATTATGGAGCATAAGGCCATCATGAACCTGCCTCATCCTCTGGTGATTTTTTACCCGTCAAAGATAGAGGACGACAACATTTACTTTTTGAACTTCAAACTTGCATC
>CAIVXW010000088.1 GCA_903910005.1 uncultured Methylococcaceae bacterium | reverse complement strand
CGGCTCCCTCTTATGTGGTGTGCAATGCCGATGAAGGAGAACCCGGTACCTTCAAGGACAGGGTGTTATTGAATCGCCATGCCCACCGGGTGTTTGAGGGCATGACGGTATGCGCCCTGATAACCGGTGCCCGCCAGGGATTTCTGTACCTGCGGGGTGAATACCTGCATCTGTACCAGCCACTCCAGGCGGTACTGGAGGCCCGTCGTCAGGCCGGTCTGCTCGGATGCAACCTTCGGGGCCAATCCGGCTTTGACTTTGACATCCACCTATTCCTGGGAGCCGGTGCCTACATTTGCGGGGAAGAATCCGCCCTGATCGAATCGCTGGAAGGCAAGCGCGGCGTCCCGCGCAACCGCCCGCCCTACCCGGTCACCCACGGTTATCTGGGATGCCCTACCGTGGTCAACAATGTGGAAACCTTCGTGGCTGCGGCTTCAATCGCCCTGCACGGCGGCGACTGGTTTGCCGCCGTCGGCACGGCCAAATCCAGAGGCACCAAGCTGCTCAGCATTTCCGGCGACTGTGAGCGTCCGGGTATCTACGAATACCCCTTCGGGGTGAGCCTCGCCACGATTCTGGCCGATTGCGGCGGCGAGACGGCTTTTGGGGTTCAGGTGGGCGGCCCGTCCGGCAGTTTCATCGCCCGGCGCGAATTTGAGCGGCGCATCGCCTACGAAGACCTGGCCACCGGCGGTTCACTGATGGTATTTGGCCCGGAGCGCGACCTTCTGGCCATCGTCCGCAATTTTACCGCCTTCTTCGCCCACGAAAGCTGTGGCTTTTGCACCCCCTGCCGGGTGGGAACCTCACTGCTGAAAAACACCCTGGACAAAATCTGCACCGGGCACGGTACCCCGTATGATCTGGTTGAACTGACCGACATCGCCCGTCAGGTGCAAACGGCCAGCCACTGCGGTCTGGGGCAAACCGCCGCCAATCCGATCCTGACCACGCTGGAGTGTTACCCGGAACGCTACCAGGCCCGGCTCAAGGCCATTCGCTTTGAACCGGGTTTTGATCTGGATGGCTCACTGGCCCAGGCACGGGCCTTGACCGGACGGGATGATGCCCAGGCGCATCTGGCCCAGGTCGAGGACTGAACTCCACCGCTTAGCTTATGAGGTACTCCCCACATGTCACACCCAACCTTTAACCTTGACGGCCAGGACATCCCTTTCAGCGAGGGACAAACCCTCATGGAAGCCGCCACCGCTGCCGGGGTGTATATCCCTCATCTGTGTCATAACCCCGAATTCACGCCGCACGGCAGTTGCAAGCTCTGTACGGTCAAGGTCAACGGGCGTAACTGCTCGGCCTGCACCTTCCCGGCGAGTGCGGGTCAGCAGGTGTTGAGCAATACCCGCGAACTGAACGACACCCGCCGTGCCCTTACCCAGATGCTGTTCGTTGAAGGCAATCACCTGTGTCCGGGTTGTGAAAAAAGCGGCGACTGCCTGCTGCAAGCCACCGGTTACCATCTGGGCATGCTCAACAGCCGCTTCCCCCATTTCTTCCCGCACCGGGCAGTGGATGCGTCCCATCCGGACATTCTGCTCGACCGGGATCGCTGTATTTTTTGCGAACTGTGTGTCCGTGCCAGCCGGGACATGGACGGCAAAAATGTATTTGGCATTGCCGGTCGGGGCATACATAACCAGTTGGTGGTCAATTCACCGACCGGCCTGCTGAAAGACAGTGAACTGACCGTCACCGACAAGGCCGCGCAGGTGTGTCCGGTCGGTGCCATTCTCATCAAGCGGCATGGCTTTGAAACCCCGATCGGTCAACGCACCTTTGACCGGCAGGATATCGGTACCGAAGCCCTGGCCCGTGAACAAACTGCGGAGGGACTCACCCATGACTGAAAAACTCACGGTCGCCACCACCTCGCTGGCCGGGTGCTTCGGCTGCCACATGTCCTTTCTTGACATGGATGAACGCCTGCTGGAATTGATGACGATAGCCCGGTTTGACCGCTCTCCCCTGACCGACATCAAGCATTGTTCGGAACGGGTGGACATCGGGCTGGTGGAAGGCGGCTTGTGCAATGCCGAAAATGTCCACACCCTCAGGGAGTTCCGTCGCCACTGCAACATTCTGGTTGCGGTCGGAGCCTGCGCCATCAACGGCGGGTTACCGGCCCTGCGTAACCACATTCCGCTGGAGGAGTGCCTGCGCGAGGCCTATCTGGACGGGATCGGGGTAGAACAGCCCGGCATTCCCAATGACCCGGAGTTGCCACTGCTGCTGGATCAGGTACATCCCATCCATGAAGTGGTCGTGGTGGATTATTTTCTGCCGGGTTGCCCGCCCTCGGCGGATGTATTCTGGAAATTCCTGACTGATCTGGCTGCTGGCCGGGAGCCTTCGCTGCCATCGCCCATGCTGCATTACGATTGATAAACCCTGCGGGCGGTGAGGGGCAATGGGGCGTGCAACACCTCGCCTCTCACCGCCTCCCGGTAATTCAGGCTCCCATCTGTTCGATGATGGCCGCCGCAATGTCGCGGGTGCCGTAGGGCGAGCCTTTTTTGAGGTCCGGGGTAAGCCGTTCGCCCCGGGCAATAACGGCACGAACCGCCCGCTCAATTTGACGGGCCGCTGCCGGTTCACCCAGATGTTCCAGCATCATGACTCCGGCCATGATGGTGGCAGTGGGATTGGCGATGCCCTTGTCGGCGATGTCGGGGGCACTGCCGTGTACGGCTTCAAACAGGGCGGCACTGGTGCCGATATTGGCTCCGGCGGTCAGTCCCAGTCCACCGATAAGACCGGCTGCCAGGTCAGAGAGAATGTCACCAAACAGATTGGTGGTGACCACCACATCAAATTCGGACGGATCCATCACCATACGCATGGCACAGGCATCAACGATCCGGTCGTCAAATTCGATGTCAGGATATTTTTTGGCGATGTCACGACCAATTTCCAGAAACAGGCCGGAAGTACACTTGAGGATGTTGGCCTTGTGTACCAGGGTGACTTTTTTGCGCTGGGCCTTGCGGGCGTATTCAAAGGCGTATTCGATGATCCGCTCTGATCCCTTGCGGGTCACGATGGCAACACTTTCAGCCGCAATTTTTTCCTCATCCACCTTGATGAAATGCTCAATGCCCGCATAAAGACCCTCGGTGTTTTCGCGGATCGTGACCATGTTGACGTTTTTGAACGCCGTTTCCGCCCCTTCAAAGGACAGGGCCGGACGGACGTTGGCGTACAGGTTGAATTCCTGCCGCAGGGTGACGTTGATGCTGCGGAAACCGCCTCCCACCGGGGTGGTCAGCGGACCCTTGTAGCAAAGACGATTGCGTTTGATGGACTCCAGCGTAGCATCGGGCAACGGATTGGAGCATTTATCCACGGCGGCCATGCCGGCCAGTTGTCTGTCCCATTCAATCCTGACACCGGTGGCCTCAATAACCTGAACGGCGGCCTCCATGATCGAAGGACCAATGCCATCGCCGGGGATAAGTGTGATCGTATACATAGCGCGTGTAACCTCTAGTGGTGAGTATTTTTATCAATGCAGCAGTCCATTGCGGAACCGTGTTGTTTTTAGCGGGATGAAAGTCTGCTAGATTAACCGACATCCTGTAACACAGGGAACCGTTCCGGTGCGAACAGGCGGGCAAGCGTACCCTGCCGCGCCCGCCTGAGCGCAAAACCCGACAAGCAAGTAACCTACCATCATCCATCCAGTGAGACTTTCCATGGAAATCATCGAGCGTATCCGGCAACAACTGGCCGAAAATCCCGTAATCCTGTACATGAAGGGATCACCTGCCTTTCCCCAGTGTGGTTTTTCGGCGCGAGCCGTGCAAATACTGGAGCAGTGCGGGGCCGATTATGCCTACGTCAACATTTTTGAGGACCCGGAACTGCGGGAAAACCTCAAAACCTACTCCCAGTGGCCAACCTACCCCCAGTTGTACATCGGGGGCGAACTGGTCGGCGGTTGTGACATCATGATCGAGCTGTGGGAACAGGGCGAATTACAGCGGCTCCTGACAGCGACGCGCCCCACAAACTGACACCATTCAATCACTGGTCGCCCGGGTCTGGCCCGGCATCTGCCATTTGTTCCGCTTCGCCGGACGGTGAGGGTTGCCGGGACAGTTCAGCCCAGCGGTTAACCACCGCACAAAACAGGCGGGCGGTTTGCTCCGCATCATAAATGGCCGAATGAGCCTCATTGTTGTCCCATTTCAGACCGGCTGCCTGGGCCGCCTTGGACAACACCGTTTGTCCATAGGCCAGCCCGCCCAGGGTAGCGGTATCAAACGTG
>CAIVXW010000087.1 GCA_903910005.1 uncultured Methylococcaceae bacterium | reverse complement strand
CTCGCCCCTCGCCCCTCGCCCCTCGCCCCTGGCCACTCACTCCCCGTCCCCGGCTGACTGCACCCACAATGCCCGGCACGCCGAGGGTGGTGGCGGTTTGGGGGCGGTTGGCTTGCCGGTTTCGGCTGGATGCGGCTCAAACCACCAGTCCAGGCTGGCATCACAGCCCTCACCGGTCGGTACCGGCGGTTGGCGTACACACTCCGGACTGTCGTCAGGGCAGGATAGACGCAGATGAAAATGATCGTCGTGTCCGTGCCAGGGGCGAATCCGGTGCAGCCAGGCCCGTTCCCCTGACACCGTTCGACACAGGGTTTTCTTGATGTGGGGATTGACGAAAATCCGGTCGACGCCAGGCTGCCGGGCAGCCGTTCGCAGCGTCTGCACGTGGCGATCAGTCCATAAACGGCTATCGAGTGCCGTTCTGGCCCGGTTGAGCAGACTGGTCGCAGACACATTGGAGCGAAGCGGATTCAGGGTTTGATGCGCGGTTGCCTCCAGATCAAACCACACATCCGCATCAAGACCGGTCTGGTGACTGCGGTGACCTGACGGCATCGGCCCTCCCTGCTTCATGCTCAGATCGCCCACCCTGAGCTGCCCGCCCCCCTGCCGTGTCGCGTCTGCCAGTGCCTGCAGGGTGCTGACGAGTCGGGGGTGGCCGTAATAGCGTTCGCGTTCCAGGTGCATGACGGTAAACCCGGTTCCATCCGGGGGAAGGGCCGCCGCTCCGACAATACAGCCGTTGGTGGGGTCACCGATGCTGCGGGGTTCCGCCGACAACGCGGCACTGCCAACCCCGACCAGCAACAGGACGATCCGGACAATCAGACGCATGGGACAACCCCGCCTACCGCTTGACGTGTTTCATGAGCCGCCGCTTTTTTTTGATCTGGCGCGGGGTCAGGACGTTGCGCTTTTCGGCGTAGGGGTTGGTTCCCCCCCTGAACTCAAGCCGGATGGGAGTGCCTTCCAGTTCAAGGGCACTGCGGAAACTGTTGACCAGGTAGCGTTTGTAGCTACCGGGAATATCGTCAATCTGATTGCCGTGAATGACGATGACCGGTGGATTTTGCCCACCCTGATGGGCGTACTTGAGCTTGATTCTGCGCCCCCTCACCAGCGGCGGCTGATGGGCACTGAGGGCATCTTCCAGGATGCGGGTCAGGTGGGAAGTGGACAGATCCCGCACCGAAGCGGCATGGATGTCGCCCAGGGCATCGAACAGGGTTCCGACCCCGCTGCCATGCAGGGCCGAGATATAGTGCTTGCGGGCAAAATCCAGAAAGGGCAACTTGATGTCGATCTGCCGCCGAACCTGATCCCTGTGATCCGCCGTGAGTCCATCCCATTTATTGAAGGCGATGATGAGGGCGCGGCCAATGTCCAGCACCATGCCAAGCAAGCTGGCATCCTGATCGGTCACACCCTCGCGGGCGTCGATCAGGTAAATCACCACCTGGGCTTTTTCCATGGCCTGCATGGCCTTGAGGACGCTGAATTTTTCGATGGTTTCCGAAATACGTGCCCGCCGCCGGATGCCGGCCGTATCAATCAGCACATAAGGTTCGTCGTTGCGGGTAAAGGGAATGAACACGCTGTCGCGGGTAGTGCCGGGCTGGTCAAACACCACGACCCGTTCCTCTCCGAGTATCCGGTTGACCAGGGTCGATTTACCGACATTGGGTCGCCCGATCACGGCAATCCGTAAACCCGGTTCCTGATCCGCCGCCGCGTCCGGGGCGGTGTCCGGTCGTGGCAACCGGGCTTCGACCTCATCGAGCAGGTCGTCGATACCGGCGGCGTGAGAAGCCGAAACCGGGTGAGGTTCACCCAGGCCCATGGCAAAAAATTCGGCAGCGGCGACCGCCATGTCAACCCGGTCGATTTTGTTGACCACCAGGAGTACCGGTTTGCCGATCCGGCGCAGGCGTTCGGCAATGGCCTCATCGCCAATGTTCAGGCCGTCACGGGCATCGACCATGAACAACACCAGATCGGCTTCGTCCAGGGCAATGGCCACCTGACGCATGGCCTGTTCATCAATGCCGGTTTCACTGTCGACGATACCGCCGGTATCGACCACGAAATAATCCCTTAAGCCCCGGCGGACGCGGCCATACTGCCGGTCACGGGTCAAACCCGGATAATCCGCCACCAGCGCATCGCGGGTACGGGTCAGATAATTGAACAGGGTTGATTTACCGACATTGGGTCGGCCTACGAGAGCCACAACGGGCAGCATGAACGTCACTCCAGAACCACAGCGGCCAGCAGACCGCCCTGGCTGTATACATACACCACATCATCGTAAACGACGGGTGGTACCTCAATCGGGCTGTCATCAATGCGGATGCGTCCTGTAATACCGCCATCGTCCTGCGACAGAATGTGCAGGTATCCTTCGAAATCGCCCACCACCAGATAATTTTTGACCAGTGCCGGCCGGGTCAGCTTGCGTTGATGCAATTCGGTTTGTTTCCACAAATCAGCCCCGCCGCTGGCATCCAGTTGCCATACGTCACTGGCGGTGTCGGTGACGAACAGGCTGCGGCGGTGTACCGCCATGCCCTGATGGGACGAGGGATTGTCCTGACGCCAGAGTACCTCGCCGCCCGCCAGATTCAGGGCCGCTACCCCACCCTGATACCCGGTCACATAGACGGTATCGCCCCTCACGACCGGATCGGCGTCGAGTTCCACCAGTCGTTCAACCTCGGAACGACCGTGCGGAATGGCCACGGTGACTTCCCACACCGGCTTGCCATCGTCCAGACCCAGGGCGGTGAGCTTGCCGCCGCCATAACCGTCCAGCACCCGCTCATCACTGATGACCGGCGAACCACGACTGCGAATCGACAGACTCGGAACCGAGCGTTCGTGGTACCAGCGCGAGGCACCGGTTCGGGCATCAAGAGCCGCCAGTTTGCCGTCACTGGTGCGAATCACTACGGTATCGTCCTGCACCCCGGCCAGGGCCGTGACTTCGCTGGACATCGTGGCTTTCCACAGCAGGGAGCCATTGGCAGCATCCAGGGCCAGAAACTCGGCATTGCTGGTTCCCAGAAACAGGCGTCCATCCGCTTCTACCGGGCCGGACGAGAGGGGGAAGTCGGTGTCGACCGACCAGAGTTGCTCCCCCTTGAGCCGGTCGCGGGCATCCACCCGCCCCCGGTGATCCGCTGCAAATACCCGGTCTTCCGTGACAGCCGGCACCAGGTTGACGAACGCCTTGTCATGGCCCTTGCCGATGCGGACATCCCACAGCAAGCGAGCCGTAACCGTGGACTCCAGTGACTTGAGTTCTGCCGGAGGTTCAGCGTTATCCTTGCCGCCAAAGTATTCACCAATGCCCTCGGCGGCATCCTTCAATACGCCCAGCCCGCTACAGGATGACAACAGCACGCCCAGCAGAACGATGAAAATGGTACGCATCAGGGTTGTCTGGCAGGCAGATCAGTCAGTTTAAGTTTGAGCAGGGGAGACGCCTCACCCTGGGTGCGGGCTTTTTCATAGGCGGCACGCGCCTGTTCCGGTTGTCCCCTGGCGACCAGTACATCCCCCCGGAGTTCGGCGTACGCCCCCTGGAACTTGCCGGTTTTGTCTTCCGGGACGCCATCCAGTTGGGTCAGGGCGGCATCCTGTTCGCCCAGGGCCGACAGCACCTGGGCCAGTCGCAGGCGGGCCAGCAGGCGCAATTCGTCATCCTGCAGGCGGGTCATGGCTTCTTCCAGGGTCTTGCGGGCAGCGGCCAGATCACCGGCTTCCACCCGGAGTCGGGCCAGAAACAGGCGGGCAAAGTCACCGTAGGCCGTGGCCGGGTACTGCTGAATCAGCCGCTCACTCAGTTTAATGGCGGCTTCGCTGCGTTGCTCACGATTGGCCAGCAGCAGTTGCTGGTACACGTTGGAGGCCTGTAGCCCCACCGAACGCTGGTTGTTTTGCCAGAGGTTCCAACCCGCAATGGCCAGGGCACCTACCAGTATGCCGGCCACAATGGAGGTGCCGTTTTCCTTCCACCAGCGTTGCAGGGCTTCAAGTCGTTCTTCGTCGTTCGCGTAAACTTCCATTGAGGGTTCCGTTTCAGAGATAGTGTTGTAGATGGGAAATCAGTTCGGTCTGGGGTATCACCTGTTGTGCGCTGGTCTCATCACGCAGGGGTTTGAGTCCGATGGTACCGTTGGCGGCTTCGGTTTCACCCAGGATGAGGGCCAATCCGGCCCCCATTTTGTCTGCCCGCTTGAACTGGCTTTTGAACGAGCCGCCGCCACAGTTTACGATCAGGCGAAAATCAGGCAGTTGGTCACGCAGTTGCTCGGCCAGACGCAGACCCTGCTGCTCCGCCACCTCGCCCACCCGGATCAGACAGGCGTGCGGTTTTTGGGCAACGTCGTGCCGTTCAGGGTCATCCAGCAGATCAATCAGACGCTCCATCCCCAGGGCAAAGCCGATGGCCGTCGCATCGCGTCCGCCCAACTGGGCGACCAGGCCATCGTATCGCCCACCGGCACATACGGTGCCCTGGGCACCGAGCTCCCGGGTCACCCATTCAAAGACGGTCAGGCAATAGTAATCCAGCCCCCTGACCAGCCGGGGATTGACCGTATAGGCAATGCCGACCGCGTCCAGCAATGCCTTGAGTCGTTCGAAATGGGCCGTCGATGCGTCGCCGAGAAAATCATGCAGGCTGGGTGCGGCGGCCAGCAAATCGGCCAGTTCAGGGTTTTTGCTGTCGAGGATTCGCAGTGGATTGGTGTCGAGGCGACGGCGGCTGTCTTCGTCCAGTTTGTGATAATGGCCCCGCAGATAATCGACCAGGCTGGCCCGGTAATGCTGCCGTTCCGCCGCCGTTCCCAGGGTGTTCAGTTGCAGTTCCAGTTTGTGGGCAATGGCCAGTTCACGCCACAGCCTTGCGTTGAGCAGGATGAGTTCCGCGTCGATATCCGGCCCGGCCATGCCATAGGCCTCGACCCCCAACTGGTAAAACTGGCGGTAACGGCCTTTTTGCGGACGCTCGTGGCGAAACATGGGCCCCAGATACCACAACCGGTGCATCTGATTATGCAGCAGGCCGTGTTCCAGGCAGGCTCTGAGACAACCGGCGGTTCCTTCGGGCCGAAGGGTGAGCGAATCGCCGTTCCGGTCGGCGAAGGTGTACATTTCCTTTTCGACGATGTCGGTCACTTCACCAATGGAACGCTGGAATAATTCGGTTTTTTCGACCAGGGGTAACCGAATTTCAAGATAACCCTGACGGGTTAATACCCGTCGCAACACGGCTTCCACGTACTGCCAGCGTGCGCTGTGTTCGGGCAGTATGTCATGCATGCCACGTATGGCCTGGATTTTTTCAGTCATAAAATCGTCTGGTTGAATCAGTGGGCAGGGCAGCGTCCCGGATCGGCAGAAGGCTGATCGGCCTCGGCAGTCCATCGTTGCCGCAGTTGACGGGCATGACTGGCTGCTGCGTCGACATTGCCGAGGCTGGTTTCAATGGCCATGCCCAACCGAAGTGTGGCAGCGTCGGGTTCGGTACGTTCAAGGTAGCGTTGCAGGAAACCGCGGGCCGCCAGATGCTGACCCCGGCATTGGCTGAGCCGGGCCAATGCCCCGAGGGCCGGGGCGAAATCGGCCCTGAAAGCCAGAGCCCGGCGCAGGTAGCGTTCGGCCTGGTCGGCGTCCCCGACCGTCTCGGCACAAAGTCCGGCGTTGGTCAGGGCAACTTCGGGATGCGGATAAAGCCTGGAATCAATCACGCGCTGAAACTGGCGCAGAGCCTCTTCCGGCTGTCCCCGGGTGCAGAGGAAACGGGCCAGGTTGTTACGGGCTGCCAGATTGTCGGGATCCCGTTGCAAGGCCTCCCTGAAATGGCGGGCGGCCTCGCCGGGCTGTTCCATTCGCTCCAGCAGAACCGCCAGGGCGTTGTGCGCCTCACTGTTGTGCCCATCCAGGGCGACGGCTTTTTGCAAATCCTCCCGGGCAATCCGGTAGTTGCCGCGTTCCATGTATTCCACCCCCTTACGCAGGTAGATGTCCGCTGCACGTGATTGATCCGGTGAGCCGTTTGACCGGTCAGTGAGTGACACGCACCCCGACAACAGCAGGCAAGCCGCCGCCAGCCAGCGCAGGGAGTCGGTCATGATGTTGCTGTCGCCAGGCGAATCCGTCTGTGCGTCCTGTCATTGACCCGTCCCACCAACTGGCCACAGGCGGCATCAATGTCATCGCCCCGGGTTTTGCGGGTAGTGGTAATCAGGCCGGCCTGATGCAGGCTGTCGCTGAAACGGCGGATGGTCTCCGGACTGGAACAGCGATAGGTGGAGCCGGGAAAGGGATTGAACGGGATCAGGTTGACCTTGGCAGGGACATGGCTCAATAGCCGGATCAGGGCGCGGGCGTGGGCCGGGGTATCGTTGATACCGTCCAGCATGACGTATTCAAAGGTTACCTTGCGTCGGTTGTCACTCCCTACATACCGCTTGCAGGCTGCCAGCAGTTCCCGAATGGGATACTTGCGGTTGATCGGCACCAGTTGGTTGCGTAGTGCGTCGTCCGGTGCATGCAGCGAAACTGCCAGGGCAATGTCGGTCACTTCGCCCAGACGATCCAGGGCCGGTACCACACCGGAGGTGCTGAGGGTGACACGCCGCTTGGAAAGCCCGTAGGCGAAATCATCCAGCATCAGTTGCACGGCACTCACCACATTGTCGAAATTAAGCAGGGGTTCCCCCATGCCCATCAGTACTATGTTGGTGATGCGATCCGGTCCCAGCTCACGCCGGGCCACCCAGACCTGACCGATGATTTCCGCCACGCTCAGATTGCGGTTAAAACCCTGCTGCGCGGTAGAGCAGAACGAACAGGCCAGGGTGCAACCCACCTGCGAGGACACGCACAGGGTGCCGCGCCCCTCCTCCGGGATGAATACGGTCTCGATGCGGTTGGTGTCATCGACCTGCAGCAGCCATTTGCAGGTTCCGTCAAGCGACTGCTGGGTCAGGGCAATAGCGGGCGGGCGGATTTCACAGGTATCCGCCCAGCGGGCCCTGAGTTCCCGGCTCAGGTTGGTCATGGCCTGAAAATCATCCACGCCGCGCTGATGAATCCATTGCAGCAACTGGCTGGCACGAAACGGCTTCTCGCCCTGCCTGACACAAAAGGCCTCCAGGGCGATACGGTCGAAACCCAGCAGATTGACCCGTTCCGGGGAATCAGCGGGTACGGGCGCAGAGTTCATGCTCGGCAAAGAAATAGGCGATTTCCTGCTGGGCCGTTTCCGGGCTGTCGGAGCCGTGTACGGCGTTTTCGTCGATGCTGACGGCAAAATCGGCCCGGATGGTTCCGGGTGCGGCATCTTTCGGGTTGGTGGCTCCCATGATTTCCCGGTTTTTGGCAATGGCATTGTCGCCTTCCAGCACCTGAATCATCACCGGGCCTGAAATCATGAAACCGACCAGGTCGTTGAAAAAGGGACGCTCCCGGTGTACGGCATAAAAGCCTTCAGCCTGTTCGCGGGACAGTTGGGCCATGCGGGCCGCTACAATGCGAAGACCGGCTTTTTCAAAGCGGGTGTATATTTCGCCAATCACGTTTTTGGCAACGGCATCGGGCTTGATGATGGAAATGGTACGTTCGATAGCCATGAAAACTCCTCTGGACAACGGTGGCGGTTAACGGGACAAAAATGACAAAACCCGCCGGGCGGGTTTGATTCGGAGCCAATTTTACTCGAAATCCGTCATGCTGTCAGACCGAACCCGGCTTTTTTTACCCCCGTCTCATCTGAAACTCAGGTCGGGATCACTTTTGCGGTCACCCAGTAAAAACAGCGGGTGCAGCAGCATGCCGGCGATGAATCCTCCCAGATGACCCCACCAGGCAACCTGGGCAGAGGGGTCGGCACTGCTCAACCCGGTGGTAGCCTGATAAAGCTGTATCATCACCCAGATGCCCAGAAAGGCGATGGCAGGCACCTTGATGAACAGTGGCAGGAAGAAAACCCAGATGATGATGCGGGCATAAGGAAACAGGAAGAAATAGGCTCCCATGATGCCGGCAATCGCACCGGACGCACCAATGGTGGGAATGTTGGACTGTGGATTGGCGGCAACATGCAGCAACCCGGCCAATACGCCACAGGTCAGGTAAAAGGCCAGGAAGCGGAGGCTGCCCATCCGATCTTCGACGTTGTCGCCAAATATCCACAACAGCCACAGGTTCATCACGATGTGCAGCCAGCCGCCGTGGAGGAAAATGCTGGTGATGAACGGGCCGTAATCGCCCGGGGGGAAGCCGACCTGGGCGGCCCAGTCCGGGTAGGTATAGCGGGCTGGCACCAGGCCGTGCAGGTAGAGCAATGAATTGAGCGAACTCTCGGGTAGCCATTCGGTGAAGGCAAAAACGGCGAAATTAACCACAATAAGACTCCAGGTCACCCAGGGAGTGTAGTGGCAGGGCACCGTATCACGGTAAGGGATCATTAAAACCTCCAGCCAGCACACTGGCTATGGATGAAAACGGGCCCGGGGCGGGCGTTCAGCCGGTTCGTCGTCTGACATCCACCAGACTGTCGATCACTCCCATCAGGGCCAGGCCCGGGATGATCTGTTGCGGCAGGATCAGGAGTGCCATGTACGGTGGAAGCAGCCAGTGGGGGTTGAGTCGGTGGCGGGCGACCAGGGCGTGCAGCAGGGCCAGTCCCGCCACGGTATAACTGGCACCCAGGAGCATGAGCCAGTCCAGCATCAACGGATATAGCCAATACCGGGCCACACCCACCGCGATGACCGATACCACCATGAACCAGCGGGGAATGTGCAGTGCCCGGAATTCCTGCCCGAAACCGTCGGAGCCATGAAGCAGGGATTGCAGCCAGCGTCCCGTCCACAGGCTGAATACCAGACCTGAAAGGTACAGCACGGCCAACAGACCATTCATCAGTCGCAAAGTGCCATCCCGTTCAAATCCCTGAATGCGGGCTCCCGGAACGGCGGCAATCGCCCGCCCGAGCCAGTTCAGCCAGAAAGCAACTACATCACCCGTGATCAGGTGCATCAACAGCACGCACAGCAGGCAATAAACCGTCAGCATCATCAATGTGACGCCCTGGCCCAGACCTCGTCGCATTCCGATTGCGGCGAAAAAGACCGGAACCCACAGTGCGAACACCAGTGGGTAATCCAGTCCCGGTTTGAGTTCAGACCCCAGCCAGGCCGCCATGACCGGCAACCCGGCCCCCAGCATGACCACCCCGCCGTGCCATGCACCGTGCCGCAGCACCATCAGTGCCAGCGTGGCAGTACTCAGAATGGCAAAGGGCAGCACGTGCAGGGACACCATGCCGAAAAATCCGGCCACACCGATGGCGTGAAGGTGACTGCGCAGAATGAATGTCGCGAAATCCCGCATGGAAAGACTCCGGTTGTCACAGTTCTGAATCAGGCAGTGCCAGCAGGGCACCATAAACGGTCAGTATTTCGGCTACGACGTGCGTCAGGGTAAATTCCCGGATGGCAATCTGTCGTCCGCGATGACCCATGTCACGCCGCTGTTCCGGATCGCGGCCAAGGGTTGCCACGGCTTCGGCCAATGCGGCGGGGTCGCGGGGCGGAACCAGCAAACCGTTATGGCCGTGACGAACCACCTCCCGACACCCGGGCCAGTCGGTCGTAATGATGGG
>CAIVXW010000086.1 GCA_903910005.1 uncultured Methylococcaceae bacterium | reverse complement strand
TGGCTCCGACCCAGGAAATGCTGAAAGAGGCTAATCAGAGCAAAAACTTTAGCGTCTATGAACAGAGCTTCAAGGAGCTGATGGTTAAGCGAAGCATCGAGAACCTTCCCAAGCAACTCATCGATGGTGCCTGCCTGCTTTGCTCGGAACGAAAACCCCACGAATGTCACCGCCGCCTGGTGGCCGAGTATCTGCAACAGAAGTGGGGAGACGTGGAAATCATTCACCTGTAAGCAGGGGTTTCTGAGCATTGGGTTGAAAAATTCGGGTTGAGGTGTCGTTAAATGAGATGACACCTCTTTCCACTTCGGATGGGGGACTTAAATAGATCAACAGGAGAAACTATCATGCCCAATACCACCTTATCTACAACACTGCGATCCAGTTAGTACATGGACTCTCCTCTCCCGTACTCGGGAGAGGAGCTTTTCATTTTGGCCTTGCAGGTCGTTGGCTATAGTTCATAGCCTAATTGGCTATAAAACGCCGCTGGCCGGGGAATTACCATGCAGCGCGCCACCCGTTCGCCCTGAGCTTGTCGAAGGGCTGACGCTGGCTCTTTGCCTGCCGGTGCTTCGCAAGGCTCTCCTGAGCAAAGCCGAAAGGCTCAGCACGAACGGACGGAGGGTTCAATTGATAGCGAGTTATGCAAAGAACTATAAATGCCTTCCACCACTGCGTGATTGTTTTATTCCATTATACTGAGAGGTTACTTGATGATTATATTCCCGTATAAAATTGACGAAAAGTGGCTGTTTGATTATCCCATCAAAGGTCTGAGTCGCCAGCCTTTGGGTAATGACGGGGCGGTTGATCAGTTCCTCGATCAGTTAACTTGCCAGATGAATGCATACCCTGAATATGGGTTTACACTTGAATTGTCAGCATCTCCGACAGGCAACGCCCGGCAGTGTGATGAAGCCATCAGGCAACAGTTAATCCCGGAATTGCAAGGTTTTCAGCCACTGTATGTAACCGCAACAGGCAGGCCAAATCGCACAAAATTCATTACAGCACATGGAGCTACGTGTAGAGGCTGGAGGTGGAGTTGGTCATTTGTAAATCATGAACAACGCTTTGTACTGTTTGGGGCATGGAAGCATAACCAGGTAGAGAATAAGAATGGACAAATAAGGCAACGGCTTTTGGATCAACAAGGGGAAGATAAACAACCTCGTCGGAACCCTGGATTCAAGCAAGGCAAGGAGCACCTGGAATTGGTACGTGACCACGGCTACAGGCTGTTTACCTTTCCAATGGAATATGGTGAAGAAGAGGGTCATGGCGCAATAAGGGGATTCAGCCCAAAATTGACTGAGAAGGTGGTGGGCATTGAACCGAACGACACGAATCCCGTGTTTTGGTATGCAGACCCGCTTCCATGATTCAGTGTATGCGTTTAGACAAAAGGTAGCACATCCCATTGTCTAAACCGCTATTCACAAGCAAAGGGATAACACTGCTTTGAACGGTGTTATCCCTTTTGCGTCAGCACATCTTATAGCCCTGTAAATATCTGAAAAACGATGGAGGTTACCATGCACACAATAGCAAATTACGAACGCGGCACAGACCGCTCAGGAAGGCCGGTTGTTCTGGTGCCGCTGGATGCGTTGGCAGAGATGATGGATCGACTGGAATATCTGGAAGATATTCTGGAATCAGAATCAACACGGGCCAGAATCCTGGCTGGCGAAGAAAAAGTTGAATTGTAGGGGCGAACCGGCTGGTCGCCCCTACGGTATGAAACTGTGGTGGCGGATGAGGAGGGAAGGGATACCACCCTTTCACGGGGTGTCTTTTTTCAACCTTCAATGCTGAATAAGTATCCCTATTTCCCCCCGCCAGCTTTCCAGGTCCATACATACTTGAATTGTTCCAGAACCTGCGGGGATCTGGGGTGTAGGCGTCGTCTTGCGGGACTGAGTTGCTGCCACAGTTCGGCAATATGCGTGAGTGCTTGCTCGCCAGTCATGCCGTATTCAATCAGCAAACAACCCACCACCGTCCCCGTTCGTCCTACACCCCCCCAGCAGTGGATATACACCACCCTGTTTTCATTGCGCCAGTGTTGTATCTGATCGAGGATGGCCCGCATTTGACTGGGATGTTCAGGAACACTGACATCGGGTACATGATGGCGTTGATAAGCAATATCTATACCTCGTTCCCTGGCCAGTTCGCGTAATGTCGCTTCGTAGTGTTCCAGTTCATGGGCTTGTGTTAGATCAAGAAAAGCGGTAACGCCGGCATCCAGATAAGTAATCAATTTCTCCCGGGTTTCATCCGGATACAAACTACCCGGATATTTGCCTGCCATCACGTCATGAGGCCTTACCCAGTAAGTATCTTCAGGCAGAATGCTGTCTGGATTCATGGGGTGCTTGGTATTCATTATATTTCCTCTTGTTTGCGTGGTTTAATCAATCAGGCTGGCCGCGTATTTCAGGGCAGAAACCGGATATCGACCGATTCTATGTTCTGGCTTGATACCTTCTTTTTTGCCGGCGACCCCGCAGTGTTCCATCAGGATTCGTGGCCCGGATCAACCGGATATTGGGCGGGAAGGGACTATCAATACTCCGGTTGAATGTGTCAAACATCTCAAAGTCGCGGGGAATTATACCCCGCCTGAACCCGAAAAATCAGGTTCAGGATACAGGGACTTTCAGGCGTTAGTGTAATACAAGCGGCTCAGATTCCGATGTTTCGGTATTTGAACCGTTGCGCTTTTTTTCACGCTCCTCAATAAACAGTTCAAAGGCTTGCTCGGGACTGATACCGCCATAAATGATGCTCAGTATGGATCCCATGCATTGATCCATTTGAATAATGGTAGCGTTTTCCATCAAGTTAATCATACGCATGGAAATAAAACTGTCTTCTACATCTACGCTGGAGAGCATACGTAATTCACCATCCCGCATATCCATCTCCAGGTGAGCAACACCCATATGGTAGTTGGCATAAGTAGAAAAAACCGCAACTGCAACCCGATGTTCTTCCCTGACAAGGATGGGTGCATAGGCATAGACCTGGAAACGGTCACCGTCACCTTGTACTTCGATAATGACTCGCTGGGTACCATTAGTCATGCGAAAACTCAGGGAAAATGTGACTCCTCCATCTGCGCGTGGACGTTCTTCGCAATTCCAGTCTTCCTGCGCGATATAGTCGCGCACGGTTTGCAGCATGTTGGTTAAACGCTCGTTTTGAGGTAACACCTCCACTTCATTACCATGCAGGACTGGCAGGCTGTATTCTTCACTGGTTTCGATATCGTTATCTAGCTGTTCTCTTTGTTTAGCCATCAGATTTTACCTTTTCAAAAGTTTAAGGGTTTGGCAGGTTAAGGGTGATGGATTCAGGCTCATATCCCCTGATCCTGCCAGTTACTCCCATCGTACCCCAATACTGAGCAGGTAACTCCCGTTACCGGGCCAGGTAAAATGGGGATTCGAGACAAATTCCGTGTGTCCAATTTTGGAAGCGGGTGGGAGTAGAGGGATTCCATTCCTCTTATCCTGTTTACCGACGCTGAGCCTGAATTTTTGAAGGATACTTGAATTTATGGCGATTAACAATGGAGGATCACCCGGGAGCATGGGCAGACAAGCCATACTCCCGGGGAATCAGGCGATCAGGGGTTAGAGATGGATGATTTCCAGGTCTCCCCATTTCTCCCTGAGGTATTCGGCTACCAACCACCGGTGACATTTCTCAGCCATCGCCTCGCTGCCCAGCAGGCAGGCACCGTCGATAAGTGACTTGGACACCCTTTTCTCAATTTTTCTTTCAGTGATCAACCGGAGAACGTGCTGGGTATAGAGTGGAAAGTCGCGGGTTCTCTGGAACTGGGTGAGTATTGGCTTGCTCGGGGCGAGGGATACCTGATGGACGTAGTCGATATCGTTGATTTGACGGAGAAAGAAGCGTAGATCGGCCTTCCTGGTAAACCCGGCGAAAGCAGAGGTATTCCGAAGCCGAACATCGACGACCCGATTCAGCCCAGGCTGATTAAGCTGATCAAAAAACTCTTCTGAGGTTTTTTTATTAAATCCAATAGTATACAATTTCATTCATTCACCTCTTTCATTATATAAAAAATCAAGTATGAATCAGAGGATGCTTCGTTCCTCATGTATTCTTCAACGAGGCGAATCTGAATTTTTTAAAGCGACATCAAAAAAACAAGAAAATACACAAGGCGGCAGGGTGAATCAGTTCAAATCCGGCCCGCCCTTGCGGGTCAAAGCGGGTCAAATCAGCGTTGCTCCATAGAGCAGGCTGTCTCGCGGCTTATTGCGTGCGTAGACCGATCTTCAACAGCAGGTTTCATGAATGCGGTCGTAACGATCTGAACCGTTACGACCGGACAATGATGCATCAAGATGGCTAATCAATCAGGCGGTGGTCGTCCGTGGCTCTGTAACCTGACCAGAACAGTGACCTGCCTCACAGGCTCCTGCTGTCAGTCAGGGTTTGCCGTGTCAGCCTCTTCCTCCCCGGATTCGGCCAGCATTTCACGCCCTTTGTGCATACCTTCACGGAAGTGATTCACGGCTGAATAGAGGATGGAGAAACAGCGGTGAAGTACCGCGATACCGGCGTCTGGGTCGGGTGCAAAAAACTCGATGGAGACGTGTACATCATCCCCGCTGTGAACAAATATCTTGACCGCCTTGAGTCTAAAGTTGACATCATTGGCACTTCGCAAGGCCAACTCCCGCTCATCCTCGGAATCAATACTCCAGATATTGGGAATCATGACGCGGATAAACTCAGAGTCATCCGCATAGGAATCAATACAAACAGTCATGCCCTGATATTTGAAATAAATGTCATTATCCTTGTCCCTGGAAGGACGAAAGCCCTCATTCTGCAAATGCTCGAAAAACGAATCCAAATTCATGGATGATACACCTCAAGGTAAAATGGTAGAACGACACAATTGGCCAGGCGATACCGGCCAACCTGATGCCCAGTATAAGACAGGCGTGCGTCAAATCCTGTCGTACACAAGGCACCTGTCTGGTTCCACTGCTGCGAGGGCCTGCCCACTCGCCTCGCAGGCAGGTTTCAACCCTGCCGCCTGTCCAATTTTTTTTCTCTACCTCTTTTGTAAAGTGCATAACCAGGACAAATGACTCAACGCCCGGCCGGCCATAACACCGCCCCCAGTCTGCTCAGGTTGCCTGGCACCGGTTTGATGGTGTATTCATCCGGTCGCATCCGCCCTTTGCGGGTGTCACAGTTCAACAGCCCGTCAAGCATCTCTGGCGGAATACCCTCTATACCGTGCAGGGCACCGATCAGGCCACCGACGATGCAGGCGTTGGTATCGGTGTCACCTCCCTGCGCCAGGGTAGCGGCCAGTGCTTCACGGTAGTCGGTACCCTGACCCAAATGGTAAAAGGCCGCCGTGAAAGCATGCCGTACAAACCCGGCTAATTGATGGGCAGCCCCCGGTGTTGTGGTTGCGGCATCCTGTAGCCACCCCATGACCTCGTCACTGTGTCCCTCGACATAGGCAGCCGCTACCGACCAGGCACCCTCCTTGTCGCCTGGTTTGAGAATCAGATGCCTGATGGCCAGCACATAAGCGGCCGTTGCATGCTGGCAGGTTTGGTTGGGATGAGTCAGACGGGCATCCTGTCGGGCGATGTCTGCCGCCTCTTCCAGGCTGAGAACGCTGGCGGCCACGCCCAGTGGGGTGGCCCGCATCAGACTGCCGTTGGCTTTGGACGCACCGTTAAGCTGCGCTGCCTGCCTCCACACCCGCACTTCGCTCGACTCTGATACCACTTCAGGGGGTTCAGGCATCAGGGCATTGGAGGTGGTTATACCCATATCAAAGGGTTGTGACCATGCCCAGCCACAATAGGCCTCTGCAACCCGTTTGGGGTTGTAGTGCCCGTCGGATTGAACCAAAGCGGCCAGCAGTGAAACCGTCATTTCACCGTCATCGGTGAATTGACCCGGAGCCAGGCCAAACACGCCACCCCCTGGTAAGGTCAGTGCGCTTTGTACGTCAACTTCATCAGGTTCGCGCCCAATGAATTCGAGTACACCACCGGCGGCATCGCCAATCAAGGCTCCCAAAATACAGCCATTTAATACTTGTTCAGATCGCGTCATTGGGTTGATACTCAGCATTTTTGATGAAAATAAAAGGGTTTAACGGGTTTTATCAGGGTGGCTGCGAGAGTCGCGTCCATATTAAGTACAGAACCTGTTACCGGCAGTTACCACCTGTGTTAGAACATGGGCGAATTCTCAACGGGAGACCGGCTACTTTTTTTAACGTGCCTGACCAAGACAAGTGCCCCAAACTCCGGCAGGCCATAACACTGCTCCCGGTCTGCTCAGGTTGCCCGGCAACGGATTGCCGGTAAGTCAGGAAACACCGGCAAAAAAACCAGTCGATTGCTTCCTTGTGACGGGGAGTTACTTCCACTGCATCCAGGAATTTATTTCGTGATTTCCCATCACGGCTTGCGACGCTCCGGTATCAACCATGTTTTTTAATACCCTACACTGGCCAGCAGTTTTTCAAGGACAATACGGTGTCCGTGAATATCACCTATTATGTCGTAGTACATTAAAAATTTCTCGCTTATACTGCAGGTACCCAGTCTGCCCGTACCAGCCCGCG
>CAIVXW010000085.1 GCA_903910005.1 uncultured Methylococcaceae bacterium | reverse complement strand
GCCCGTGGGGCGGTGGTCAGTGCCCTGCGACTGGCGGATGCTGATTTTCTCAACCATCGGGTTGCGTACCGGGGAGGGGTTATGGCCGAACCATGCCGCCAGGTGCTGAAAAGCTTTTTCCGGGCGAGGCGAAGCTAATCTACAAACTTATGATACCGCCGATATTTCATACCACGTTTCAAGACAAGGACAGGTAACAGGGAGGGTAGAATGGTAGAAGTATCGTAAATACCATACTACCCAATCAGGACAGTGGGAAATCCAAGGGTAATTTTGCCAAGATGCGTAGTAGTATCTCCCATGCGTGCCGCCGGACTGCCACCAATGGTGACTGTCATCGAACCCAGTGCAATCGCATCCGGAGGCCCGACACACAGTGCCATATCACCGACACGTGCGGCCGGTAACCCTCCAATAAGAACAGTGATGCCACCCGGCGGCAGAATTGGACCCCCTACATGTGGCACCAGACCGGTGACCATGGGACAAAGATGCATGTCACTGACGCGTGCGGCTGGCAAGCCCATAACGGTATCTCCAAAAAGAATTAATTGTACTACCTGGCATTGATTCGGCCATTGCCGCCCTCGGCAATATCGATCCCCTGCCGGATAAAGATACGGTATGTTTCCATCGCCTCGTCGGGTTTATCCCGTACCGCAGCCAGCATGATGGCCCCCGCTACCGCCTTGCCGGTCAGATTATCTGCCGGGGGCACCACAGGAACATTGGGCGGAGCCATACTGCCTTCGCTCCAGAAGGCTGCCATGGCGGCCCAGCAAGCCGGATGATCGAACCGGGTCGACAAGGCGGCTGCGTGAGCCGCACGACGGTATTCCTCTGTGGGGTCATAAGCCCATTTTTCTGCGGTTTCCAGCACATCCGACATTGCCGATGAATCCCCCTGTTGAATAACGTGACGGGTGCATACACAAGCCCACCAGGTGGCCTCTCGCCTGGGCAGTGCACGCGCCAGGAAACGAACCGCATCCGTGTACAACTGTAGATCAAGTAACTGGGCAAGGAATGCCTGCGGGGTAATCTCATCTACCAGTAAACTTCTGGCCTTGTCATCCAGTTCTATATCCTGACAAATTATGACGGCCCGTGTGCAGTCAATTTTTTTTAGTTGCATGTCTGCCATTGGATTGCGTACCCGTCAGGTGGTCAGGAAAATCGTTTTTGTTCTGAAAGAATCCGCGCTGTACGCTCATCAATTTGCCCCTGGTAAAATTTGTCAATGACCATTTTGAAAACCGTGTCATCAGATTCATCAATGCACGCAAACAGGGTCATGCTGGAGTTCAGCTTTATGTCGTCCGGTGTCCCCATTATTTTTGTTATGTTATTTTCATTGAGTTGCAGCAGTTGCCGCGATATTTCCCTCAAGCGTTCCCCGAGAACAGGATGGCGAAGATAGCGGCAGGCTTCCTGAATACCCGGTATTCCATAGTACCTTGAAGTATCACTGAATCCAAGTTCCTGCAACTGAGGAAAAATAAACCACATCCAGTGACTTTGTTTCTGGCCAGACCTGATTTCATCAAGTGCAACATCATACATTTCTGCCTGTGCAGCAAGAAATCTGTCAAGAAAATTTTCCATTGCCGTTAAAAATGCATGTAAATTGAATATAAAAAGATGACTTTCAGCTATATCAATTTTAGTTAATCAATACCAGGCCACCTTTCAGTGTAAGTGTTGCGTCACCAGTGACGGTAGTCATGGTTCCCTTGACCTCGGTTTGCATGGTTCCCTCTATCTTGACAAGCATTCCCTTAATGGTCACACCGGTCTGGTCGATGACCAGACTGCTTTGTCCCACTTTAAATTGTATGGACTGCATTGCCTCTGTCGAACTTTTTCCCAGTTCAATTCGGGTTTCCTGATTACCGGTTTTTACGATCAGGCTACAATTACCCATATCCAGTTGAACGGCCTGGTCTCCCTGCATGATCTGCAGGGTATCATTGCCTTGAGCCAGGGTCACTGAGCGGTTATTATGAATGTCTATGGTCTGATCGCCAGGATTTTTTTTATCGGCCCCTATCTTGAGGGTATGATTATTTTCCACGATGACATTCATGTCTTTTTCAGCGTGAATGTAAATCTCCTCTTGTCCTTTTTTGTCTTCCAGACGTATCTCATTAAACTGATCCGGATTTCCGTCCTTGCTGCTGCGTGATTTGATCCCGGATTGTGTGGGGTTGGCTGGCAATTTGTATGGTACGGTCTGCTCACTATTATAAACGCTCCCGGTAATTATTGGGCGATCGGGATTACCCTCCAGAAAGTCCACTACAACTTCCTGCCCTATCCGAGGTATTGCAATTGCTCCCCATCCTTTGCCCGACCAGGGTTGGGAAACCCTGATCCAGCATGAACTGTTTTCGTCCCGCTTGCCGTCCCGGTCCCAGTGAAACTGTACCTTCACCCGGCCATATTTGTCCGTCCATATCTCCTCGCCAACCTTGCCGACAACAATTGCAGTTTGAGGTCCCCGAACCAACGGCTTTGGAGTGGAATGCGCCGTGCGGAAAGGCTGGTTTTTCACAATCGCGGTAATGGCAATCTGTTCTTCGTTGATAGATCCATTCAAATACTCACCGGTAGCATATTGATTGGATTGCAACCGAAAGTCGATGCCAGTTACCAGATATTCCTGGTTTTGATCCTCGCGGGGATGATCCGTCAGCCTGAACGACGCGCCTACAGCCAATCCAAAAGCATTAGCCTCACCGTAAAAACGCTCGTAATCAGCCTGTAACGCCTGAAGACGGGTTTTCACATAATGCCTGCCATCGGGGTTCATTGTGTATCCGCCCGGATAATCATACTGTTCATGACCACCCTGCTCAGTGTCGACTGGCCTGGACAGTTTTTCCATCAGGTTCGCCCTGGGCTTTTCAAAGTCAAAATCGGTCAGGGTATAGGTGCCTGACTGCACGGCATTTTTGAAGACCCATGCATAAATATGATCGCGTTCCCGACGGGTTATATTTTCTGGAGGGAAATACGGCAGACTTTCATATCCCGGTTCAGGCACATGTGCATGATCGGAATCAACCAGATTCAGGGTGTGTCTGCCATCCTGATGGCTGAAAAAATAATAAATACCCTCTTCTTCCATGAGTCGACTGATAAAATCGAAATCAGTTTCCCTGTACTGAACACAATACTCCCGTTTTCGGTAAGTTTCGACCAGATTTTCCTTGAGATCAGTAAATCCGTAATCCTGCCGGAGAATGTCCTTGACAATATCAGGCACCGTCTTATCCTGAAAAATCCGGCAATTGGTACTGCGCGTCAGGAACCACAACCAGGGCCGCAGGACAAGGCGATAACTGGCATGATTCTGCGAATCGGATTGCTGGCTAAATTCCGTAGTATAGCCATTGAAGAAACGCAGCTGCCCACTGGACATCCTCAATTGAACGGTGACTGATTTACCTAATAAGCTATTTGCGAGGATGTTGTAGTTTTTGCTCAATACATCCAGTACGAACTCAAATAGCCGCCCCAATTCCTCATGTCCACGCAGACTTGAAAAAAGCAGGACATCTTTTCCCAAAGGGGTAGAAACGGATACTGAGCGATTTTCTTGAGTTGAAGGCATAACAGTAGAAATTCTTGCAATAAGTACAACAATAAAACTCCCGGAAAGCAACCTTACCAGGTTCTGCCCTGCAGGGTAACATAGCCATTTTGCATGTCTAATTCGACCTTGAAGCGACTCAGAAAGCTCATGCCAAGCAGACCATCAATGGATCCAAGACCATCACTCACAACAACTGCAACATGCCTGGCCTTGACGTCCTGCAGGGCAATTTCGTCTACGAAGCCGGAGTGTCCTTCCTTGACACCATTGGCTGTTTGCATTAGCAGGATTGGCCAGTTTGAATATTGCAGTTTCATTTTATCAGCCAGATTTTTTGAAAGGGTTACGTAAGATGCTCCAGTGTCAACAAGAAAATTGGCTTTATAGCCACCATTAATCAGAACTTTTGAAGCAACTTCAGTCCCGTTTTTGTTGACTATTATTTTCGCGGTACCATTACCGTCAAGATATCGACATTCAGGCTTTTGATGCAAGGTACTTAGTATTTCTTCAGCATTTGTCGATATATCAGAATGATGATAGAGAAAGCTTTCCAGTGGGCCGATACCCATACAGGGTTGCCCGATCCTCTGATATAGCGTTGCCAGATGGAAGGGAGACTGAATCTCGGCTGGCATCACTGCCAACACTTGTTCATAATCAATAATTGAATGTTGCAGATCCCCTTTTTCCTGATAGGTTTGCGCCCTCATGAAATATGAATTAGCATTATATGGATACAATGTAATCAATTTGCTCGCGGAATCAATTGCCAGATCCCATTCCGATAGCCTCCTTGCAGCAGTATTCCGATAGATATGGATATCATCATGCTCGCCACATGCATCAAGAAAGCGATTACTCAAGTTCAGGCATGCACGTGGATCATTGGCCTGCAAATAGCGATTACATTCCCTGAGTACATTGACACGGTCACATAATTCAGTGGTTTTTTTATTATTATAATTAATATCATTCATGGCTTGAGCAGGCGGTTTCTTTTTTATGGTTTTTTGATTTTCAAGCACAAACTGGAAGAAAATGGTGGCAGATATGACAAGCACACAAAAAACAAGTACTGCTACATAATTTTTTTTCAGATATAAAATCAATATAAAAAATGTAGATTTTTGTGATTTCAATTTTTTGCCATCAATGTCGCTGTACTTTTCATTTTCTTTACAATCAGGCAGACTTTTTGAAATTCCGGTCTTTTTTCCGCATTGG
>CAIVXW010000084.1 GCA_903910005.1 uncultured Methylococcaceae bacterium | reverse complement strand
GTTATACACCCATTATTGAAAATCGGGCTATTAACCTGCCAGATGCCAGAGGGGCAAGCACTCGGGTTGAATTCAGCAATTCAACCGCTTATTTGTATTACAAAGTCATTTTCCCGACGGTTAAGAATGCCGGCCTCGCAAACAGCATGCAGATTGCTGAAGTGGAGTTGCAATACACTGGGGCGGCCAGTACCGGCGGAATTACGTCAACCCTCAATATCCTCCCCGTCAATGACCCGCCCACTGGCACATCAGCTACCTTCACCCTTAATGAAGACAGCAGCAAAACCTTTGCCGCCAGCGATTTTGGTTTTGCCGATGCGAAGGATGGCCATAACTTCCAGGCCGTCGTTATTACGGCCTTACCTGCTGCTGGAACACTAACACTGAGCGGCAGCTCGGTGACGCTCAACCAGTCGGTTCCAGTCGCCAGTTTAAGCAATCTGGTGTACACCCCGGTAGCCAATGCCAATGGCACCGGATACGCCCAGATCGGTTTCAAGGTTCAGGATACGGGTGGAACCACAAATGGGGGGATTGACACCAGTCTTACTGCCAACACCCTGACGTTTAACGTGACAGCAGTGAATGATGCCCCCGTAGCCAGCGGTACGGCTACCTTGTCTGCCATAGACGAAGACACCACCAATCCCGCTGGGGCAACAGTCAGCAGCCTGTTTGGCGGCAACTTCAGTGACAGCACAGATACCGTCACCAATGGCAGCAGTGCCAATACCCTGGCGGGCATTGCCATCAACGGCTATACCGTCGACAGCAGCAAGGGAGCCTGGCAATACAGCAGCAACGGCTCGACCTGGACGGCTCTAGCCTCAGTGAATAGCGATGCGTCGGCCATCACCCTGAAAGCCAGCGACACCCTGCGTTTTGTGCCAGCCCTCAACTACAACGGAGTCGCCACTTCGCTGACCGCCCGCCTCATCGACAGCAGCACAACGGCTACGATCACGACCGGAGGATCGCTGAATGTCAGCACTCATGGTGGCAGTACCGCCTATTCCAGCGGCACGGTGAGCTTGGGCGAGACGATCAATGCGGTGAACGATGCCCCCATACTCAGCAACACCGTAGTCACCGGCAGCATTACGGAACAGGTTCCCGCCAGCGCGAATCTGGTCAGTAGCGGGGTGTTGACGTTCACGGATGTGGATACCCCCGATATCCATACGGTGTCCGCAACCCCTGTGGGCACCACACTCGGTACCCTGACAGCGGTCAAAAACAGCGATACCACCGGAACCGGAACCGGCGGGCAACTGACCTGGACGTATACGGTGGCGGCTGATGCAGTGGAATATCTGACCGCAGGTCAAACCCGCACCGAACAGTTTACTGTCATGGTCAATGACGGTAACGGTGGTTCGGTGAGTCAGACGGTAGCGGTCACGATTACAGGCACCAACAACGCCCCCACCCTGCTGACCCCGGTGGCGATCCAGTACAGCGACACCCCGACCACCGACATCTTTACCGCGCAAACCGGTTATCTGCTGGCAACCGACCCGGACGGTACGCTGACGTATGGCCCGGCAACACGGGTCGGGCGTTATGGTACGCTGACACTGGATACGGTCAGCGGTTTTTATACCTACACGCCCAATGCAACCGCAATCAATGCCTTGGGCAGTTCTGCCAGCGAGGTATTTAATGTGACCGTAACGGACGGTTCAGCCACCGTGTATCGTGCGCTGACCGTCAATCTGGCCGGTGTCAACGACACACCGACCGGCCAGCCTGCCATCACCGGCACCCCCCAGAGCGGTCAGACGCTCAGCATCAGCACCGCGTCGATTGCCGATGCCGATGGACTGGGTGCTTTCAGTTATCAATGGCAAAGCTCCAGCACGGGCGCAAGCTGGACGAACATCAGCGGGGCGACCGCCGAGAGCCTCATTCCCAATAGCAGCCAGGTAGGCCAGTTATTGCGTGCCCAGGTCAGTTACACCGATGGCGGTGGCACCCTGCAAAGCCTGAGCAGTGATGCGGTCAGCATCACGACGGGGCCCAATTCCAGTCCTGGTTTTACGGGAGGAGCCAACACGGGGCTGACCCTCAACGAAGACGGGGGCAGCACCCTCATCACTGCCGCCCTGCTCAAGGTGGTGGATGCCGAACAGTCGGCAGCCAACCTGAGCTACACCCTGAGTACCCTGCCAGCCAAAGGCAGTTTGCAACTGAACGGTGTGGCACTGGCAAGCGGCGGCCACTTTACCCAGGCCGACATTGACGCGAACCGTCTGACCTACACCCCCACCGCCAACCAGAATGGCAGTGATGCGTTTGGGTTTTCGGTGAGTGATGGCGCGGGAGGAACGCTGACGGGACAGACGTTTACGGTGAGTATTACCCCGGTCAATGATGCGCCGACGGGAAGCCCGACGCTTTCGGGTACTCTCACCGAGGGGCAAGTGCTGACTGCCAGTACCACAGGCATAGCCGATGTGGATGGGCTTGGAGCTTTCAGCTATCAATGGCAGAGTTCAGCCAACGGCTCGACCAACTGGAGCAATATCAGCGGGGCCACTGCCACTACCTACACCTTGGACAGCAGCGTGACCGGCCAGTATGTGCGGGCACAGGTGAGTTATACCGATGGTGGCGGGACGCTGGAGACGGTAAATAGTGCGGCCAGCTCATCGACCATTACCGGGCTTAATACCGGGCATAATTTGATCAATGGATTGGGGGGAAGTGCGGGGTTTGGTACATCGATTGGAACCGGTGATGATTTTTTCTACCAGATTCCTGCTACCGGTACAAATTCGGTCTTTTCCGTTTTTCCATCTGGCATAAAGTTTGGTGACAAGATATATACAACTATTTATGTAAACTTAAATGGCATGGTTACATTTGGTTCTGGATTTGGTGGATTTACTTCAAACGGTTTGAGTCAAGGTGTATCTTCAGGAGGTAGTTATGTGCCTGCCATAGCAGCCTACTGGATGGATTTGCAAACCGGAATTCAAGTTCCTCCAAGCAGCGGCGGAAGCTCTACAGGATCGAACAGGGCATATTACGCAATAGATACTGCCAACAGCAATATAGTTGTTACCTGGGATGATATTGGCTACTATGGGAACAGTTCCACCATAGCAGGTGCTTTCCAGATTATTCTTCATAATGCCGGTTCCGGTAATATGGATATTACCATACGATATGAGTACACCAACT
Source organism: uncultured Methylococcaceae bacterium (assembly GCA_903910005.1). Taxonomy (GTDB): domain Bacteria; phylum Pseudomonadota; class Gammaproteobacteria; order Methylococcales; family Methylococcaceae; genus CAIVXW01. Next base: position 68 of record CAIVXW010000084.1, on the reverse strand, counting down.
CATCAAGTGGTTTTGCTGCAGGCTGGAATGTAGGTAAAAGCGGTGGAATAGCCGGTACAGACTATTAT
>CAIVXW010000083.1 GCA_903910005.1 uncultured Methylococcaceae bacterium | reverse complement strand
GCCATTCGCCACTCGCCATTCGCCACTCGCCATTCGCCCACCAAATCATTATTGACCCGGTCAATCGTCTGAAGTACCCTGCCACCCGCGCTGTCCGCAGCGGAGTCATTACTCAAATGCCCGCTCGGCTGATTCATGCCATAACCACAATAACGGGAGACCTCTCATGTACAAGCCCCGCGTGATCGTCAATCAATTTCTCAGTTATCCGGTTCGTACCAGTCTTTTTGCAGCCATTCTGGGTTTATTGCTGGTTATGCCCCTGATTCGTCCGCCCCTCATCATTTCCGTCATTCTGGTGGGCATGCTGGTTTATCTCGCCCTGTTTTTTGGTGGCCGTTTCGCCCTGGCCAGCCGTGAGGACTGAACGTGGCGGGTGGTTTGGTGGCTGCCGGTTTACTGAGGCGTCTGGCCGCACTGGTCTACGACAGTCTGATTCTCGCAGGCATCAGCTTTTTCGCGACCCTCGCCGCAGTGGGATTGAATGGCGGCAAGGCTTTTGCCCCGCAGGATCCGTGGTTGTTGCTTGAACTGGTGACGGTGAGTTTTGTTTTTCTCGGTTGGTGCTGGATTCACGGTGGCCAGACCCCGGGTATGCGGGCCTGGAATATCCGGGTTTCGACAACGGACGGCCTGCCGCTCACCTGGCAACAGGCCCTGATCCGTTATCTGGTGGCCAGCCTGTCATTGGCCTGTCTGGGGGCGGGCTATTTGTGGATGCTGGTTGATGCCGAAAAACGCACCTGGCATGACCGGGCGGCAAGAACCACCGTGATCCGGATCGACCGCTCGGTTCAGGCTTCGAGTGAGGCAGGATAAAACCGTTCCGCCCCGTCCATGTTGCCGGTATCGCGGTAAGTCAGCGGCAGAACGTCCCGGTTTTGCAAATGCCCTCCGGTCACGTGCCCGACTACCAGCAGGTGATCGCCAGCCGGGTAAATGCCGGTGACTTCGCACTCGAACCAGGCCAGAGCCTGACGCAACAGCGGGCATCCACTGGAGCCGCTGTGCCAATCGATTCCTGCCAGTTTGTCCGGCAGGCCGGGTGTGCCAAAATGCCGGGCCAGCTCAATCTGTTCTTCTGCCAGCACATTCACCGAAAACGTTTGGCTGCTCTCCAGCAAGGGAAAGGTTGAACTGTGAGGATTGACGCTGACGGCCAGCATCAGGGGCTTGAAGGAAACCTGGGTAACCCAGGCAGCGGTAAAGGCACTTTTGCGGTGGCCGTCAGTCACACCGACCACATAAACACCCAGACTCACACGTTTGAACAACTCGGCGACGCCGTTGGTCATCTCGGACTCTCCCCCGGCTGTGCCGGATTACAGGGTTAAAAAAACAGATCAAATGAATCCACTCACGCATTTCAATGACAAGGGCCAGGCGCAGATGGTGGATGTTGGCGATAAAGCCACCAGCCAGCGCGTTGCCGTGGCCGAAGGCTATATCCGCATGCAGCCTGAAACCCTCGAACGCATCTGCAGTGGCGATCACCGCAAGGGCGATGTGGCGGGTATTGCCCGGATTGCCGGCATCATGGCCAGCAAGCGTACTGCCGAACTGATTCCCTTGTGTCATCCGCTGGCCCTGACCCACGTCAGCGTGGATTTTACTACGGAAACCGGACAAAACCGCATACGCTGCCAAGCCACAACCCAAACCACCGGACAGACCGGCGTGGAGATGGAGGCCTTGCTGGCGGTGCAGATTGCCCTCCTCACCATTTATGACATGTGCAAGGCGGTTGATCGCGGCATGAGCATTGAGTCTGTCAGGTTGCTGGAAAAATCCGGCGGCCAGTCAGGTCACTGGAAGGCCGCTTCCCCTGCCGCTGAACCGCCTGCACCGGAGCTAGACTCTATCATTGCAAATAATGCGCGATAGTGTATTATTGGTTTATGGAAAACACTATTAGCACAGGCAAAGCGGCGAAGCTGTTGGGGGTGTCGGTTAAGACCTTGCAGCGATGGGAGCGCGAGGGGCGGCTGGTTCCGGTGGCGCGGACAGACAGCAACCGACGCCTGTATACCGAAACACAAATCCGCGAGTTTATCGGCTTACGGCAGGCGGTTCAGGCACCCACGAAGCGGGTCGCTTATTGCCGCGTATCCAGTGCTGCACAAAAGCCCGACCTGGCCAATCAGCGCAAGGTGCTGGAAGAATTTGTTGTGGCGAAGGGGCTTGATGGGGTTGAATTCATTGAGGAAATTGGCGGAGGGCTGAACTTCAAGCGCAAGCGGTTTCTGGAGCTGACCGAGGCGATTGGCCGCCGCGAGGTCAAGGTGCTGATTCTAGCGCACCGGGATCGACTCACGCGGTTCGGCTTTGATTGGTTCGAGCACTTTGCCAGGATCAATGGCTGCGAACTACTGGTGCTCAATCAGGAACGGTTATCGCCTGAGCAGGAAATGGTGCAAGACCTGATGACCATCGTGCATTGCTTTTCGTCGCGGCTACATGGACTGAGGAACTATCGAAAAAAGCTGAACGAGGCACTGAAGAAGGATGCGGAACATGATCTACCGAATTGAGTCCGACTACCCGCTAACAAGCGATTGGCTACCCGCCACTGCTTTCAAACAGCATTACGCCACTGAATCGACTGCGGTTGCAACCGCCATTGAAGGCGTGGACGACCCCGAAGAACAGGAAGTGCGCGTAATTTGCGTAGAAACGGGAGAGGTGGTTTGGCGTTCGACTGACGAGGAATACGAATAGCCATGCAACTGACGCACAAGATCGCCCTTATCCCGAATCCTGCACAAGCGGACTATTTCAAGCGTGCTTGCGGCACAGCACGGCGCGTCTGGAACTGGGCACTCGATGAGTGGAACAAACAATACGCGGCAGGCGGCAAGCCGAACGCAATGGTGCTGAAGAAGCAATTCAACGCGATCAAGTACACCGACCCGCAGTGGCTCGATGAGGATGGACAGCCGTGGTTGCGAGGTATTCACCGGGACGCACACGCCCAGCCGTTCGCCCATCTCGCCAAGGCTTGGTCACGCTTTTTCGCCGCCATCAAGGCGGGCAAACCGGCCCATGAGCCCCAGTTCAAGAAAAAGGGACGTTGCCGCGACAGCTTCTACATCGCAAACGACACGTTCAGTCTGGATGGCCAGACGATCCGCCTGCCCAGGATTGGTGAAGTAGCCATGACCGAAGCATTGCGCTTTGAGGGCAAAATTCTCGGGGCGACGGTCTCCCGCACCGCCGATCGTTGGTTTTAGGATTTGCACCCCAGGCCCGACTCCCCAAGGGGACGAAACTCCCGGTGTCCAACAACCGCAGGAAGTCTGCCGCGACATTGGCGAGGCTGCACGCCCG
>CAIVXW010000082.1 GCA_903910005.1 uncultured Methylococcaceae bacterium | reverse complement strand
GTTCCAGGTATTTTTCAGCCAGTTGATTGACCGCCTCGTTAAGGTAGGCGGCACTGCCCATGGCCGGTTCAACCAGGGTCAGGCTGAGGATGTCGTCGGCGGTTTTGTCCTTGAGCAGTTCCTTGAGGGCATATTTGACCTGGCAACGGGTCAGCGACTGCGGGGTGTAATAGCTGGCGGATTTCTGCCGGTCGCGGCCTGCCAGGCGGTAGATGAAGGCTCCCTTCTCGTAGCGGCGCAGCTTCTTGTGGCCGGACTCGTCGAGGTCGTGGACGCGCTCGCCGGGGCGGTAATCGTCGATGCGGCTTTCGGGCACAAACCAGGCACTGTCGAGCAGGTCGCCGCCGGTTTGGCCACCGCTGTCGTCGCCAGCCTCGTCATCGTCTTCACCTGCCTGATTGGCTTCCGGCTGAACCTCAAACAGGGTTTCGGCGGCAAAAAAACCGCGATAGGACAGTAAAGCCTCATAGACAGCACCGAGCTGGTTGATGGATAGTAACTGGTAACTGACCCGGCCCTGCTGGCGGCCCTTGCCGCCGGACAGGGACATGAGTTTGATGACCTGTTGCCAGATGTGGTTGGGAAAAGCCACCTTGTTGAGCAAGGGGGTGGCGGCATCGTCGAACAGGCGGCTGTCGAGCGGGGCCAGGCTGAAAACATCCCTGACGCTGGCGGCACTCATGACCATCTGGCCGCCTTCGCCACAACCCCTGGCAATCAACCGAAATAACCCGCGCAGGGTCTGGTCGAAATAGTGGCCGTCGCGGGCATCGGGGGTGAGCAGCGGGGTCAGTTCAAGGTCACGCAAATGCTCCAGGCTGTAGCCCTTGAGGTAGGTTTCGCTTTTGCGAATGGGCACGTAGCCCAGTTCCGGGCGGGCCTCAATGTAGAACAGGAACAGCAGCCGGTAAACCAGGCGCAGACATTCCAGGCTGAGGTCGCCGGCATCCAGTTGATCCTTGCCGGAAAAAAAGCCCTTCTTCTGTTCGGCGGCGATTTCGCGGAGCTGACGGGCGGCTTCGTTGCCCAGCCGTTCGATGGCCTCGCGCAGGGCGTACTTGAGTGTCTCACTAACACTGAAGGCATGCTTGTGAGCGTTTTCATCCAGGCTCTCCAGCAGACTGGCCTGACCGCCGCCGGGTGCCAGGCCATCACGGTGCAACAGCGCGGCGGCGGCCTCAAGGGTGGTGCCGTCCTTGCGGTCGAGAATGTCGTTCCAGTCAAAACGCAGCACGCGGTTGTTGGGCCATTTGTAGCGGTCGAGCAGCAGCCATTGATCGCGCCCGACCAGCACCAGGTAGCGGGGTGGCTGATCGGCACCGAACAGGGCTTCCGAGATGACTTCGGCCAGACTCAGGCCGTGCAACCCACCGGGCACCGGGATGCCCTGGTAGTGGCAGGCGGCAAGCGACTGGTCAAGCGGGTCGTCATCTTCCTGACCGGGGTGGTAGGCGGGCACCACCAGCAATGGCGGCGGTTTGCCCGCTTCGGCACAAACTTGCCAGACCGGCACCGGCAGGCCGGCTTGCAGTTCCACCTGGCCGGGCTGGAGGGCATAGCCCAGTGCCGCCAGCAGCGGTTGGTGCAGTTCACGGTGAGCGGCCAGCCGGTCCTCGACGGAGCGGCTGCGGGTCACCCCATCGCGCAGGCCGAACCAGCGGGCGGCATAGTCCCTTAGCCGATTGAACGGAGCGCGGGCGGTCTTATCGTTTGCTTCGGCCTGTTGCCAGGCCTGGATCTGATCCTTGATATCGCCCTTGAAAACCTCCGCCAGGTAGTGGTGGCTGAAGAATTCGTTTTCGTTGGTGATGCCGGCAAAGGTCTGGATGGTTTCAGCGGCGGGCATGGTCAGGTACTCAATCAATGGTGTACGGCGGCGAGGAGGCGGATGTAGGGTTCGGGTTCGGTGGTCAGGGTGTCTTCCACCCAGTGCCGGTAGTCATCAAAAACCCGACCGATCTGCTGGCTGCGTTGGGCGCGACGGGACTCGCGGACACCTTCCACCAGTTTTTCCAGACGCCGTTCCAGTTGCTCCAGTTGCCTGCCTTGCAGATGCTCCAGATCGGCCAATGTCTGTTTGAGCCGTGCGTCCATGGCGGCGGCAAATTCAGACTGGCGGGCGATCATGTGGTCACGCATGGCGTTGACGGCAGCCGGTAACTGCGTTTGCAGCGGTTGCGGATCAATGGTTTGGCCTGTGTTCGGGAGCGTGTCCGCGAACAGACAGGCACGCTGGATGAAGGCCTCATAGGGTTCCAGTTTGATCGGTGCCCCCGGCAGGCGGGTGGCGACCTGCCATTCCACCACCAGGGACTGGCCCTTGCGGTTGGGAATGAGGCCCATGAGGATGAAAGCGACCTCGTCCGGATTCAGGTGCGGGCTGCGGATGATCGGGGCTGACTGCCGACGGAAATGGCGCAGTGCCTGGTCGAGCAGCCATTCGACAATGGGGTGTTGCGGCCAGAGGTAATGCAGTTGCGGCCAACTGGCTTCCTCGGCCCTGGCCTGACGGGCCTGCTCGATGGCTGCGGCCATGCGGGTTGAATCGGCACAAAGGGTATATCGCCCGTTGCCATCCTGAACCTCCCGGGGCAGTTGGCGCAAACGTTCACGCAAGTCCGGCGGTGCCGTGATGTGAATGATGGATTCCTCATCGTTATGGGCCCACTGGGCCAAGGGCCGTTCATTTGACAGCAGCGTCAGCGCGGTTTTGGCAAACGCATAGTCGTCTTTGAACAGGCTGACCGGATCGCGGATGGCAGCCAGGCTGTGGGTTGCCGTATTTTCCGGCGGAGTCTCTCCGCCCCCAAACAGTTGCAGCAGCCAGTCGCCTTCGTTGTCGTCCGTCCCGGCGGCGGCTGCATCAAGTTGTGCCTCAATGGCTTCGGCGGACTGGCCGGAGGCCATCAGGTCGCTGACCTTGTCGACCTCTTTTTCGGGATCGTAGACGTTGAGGAAGGAGGCCGGATCACCCAGGTTGAAATTGGCCTGTTCGTCCTTGCGTTGCAGGATTTCCAGAATGCGGTAGTCGCCCTTGATCGGGTCGACCCGGGTTTCAGTGAACAGATAGAAGATATGCGGCTGGCGTTTCTGGCCGTAGCGATCGACGCGGCCGTTGCGCTGCTGAAACACCATCAGTGACCAGGGCAGATCGAAATGGATCAGCCGGTGACAGAAGTAGTGCAGGTTAAGTCCTTCCGAGGCGACATCGGAGCAGAGCAGTACCCGCACGGGATCGTCCTCACGGCCAAACCGTTCGACGATATCCTGTTGCTCGGTATCGGTCATCTGGCCGTGGAGAATGGCGATCTGATTGTTTTGCGGTTTCTCTTTTTGGTAGCGAAGCTTCATATCCAGGGACAGTTGTTCACCCAGCCAGCGGAGGGTCTCAATGCGCTCCGAGAAGATCACCAGCCGGTCATCGGCGGCGGGCTGCCAGGGCTGGGCGGGATTCCTGAGGGTGGTCAGAAGGTTCTGATACTTGCTGAAGTTGCCAGCGTGGATGCGGCCGAGAGCGGCGGCAAAGTCCCGCAGGGCCTGGATTTCGCTTTGTTCATCGTTACTGGGTGGATTCTTCCGCTCCAGCAGGGCGATACGCTTTTCGGTGGATTCAAGGGCAGCGAAGGGGCTGGAGAACATCGCCTTCTGCATGCCGATGCGTTGCAGTTCCTGCGGCTTGCCGGGATGGTGCTGGCCCGACTGGGTGAAGGGGATGCACAACAGCGATTCATGGGCGCATTCCTCTTCCGGGCTGGCGTTCTGGCGCAGACAGGTGGTGATGCGTTCCTGAAACTCCGCCGCCACCTGATCACGAATATCCTTTTTGAAGCGCCGCACCACCAGCCCCTTGTCCTTGAAGTCATCCGGTGTGTAGTCGTCGGGATCGCTGATGGCGGTGGGGTCGAGCAGGCTCATCAGCGAAGCGAAGCTGCGGGCAGAGCCGTCATGCGGCGTGGCCGAAAGCAGGATGAGGGTGTCGGAGCGCGTGGCCAGCAGGCGGGCAAGCCGGGCCCGGCGCGACATGCCGGTTTCGGCAGCCCGGGCAGCGACATTGTGGCATTCGTCGATGACGATGATGTCCCACCAGGCGTTGCCGAGATAGTTGCGGTATTCAAGGTTGTTTTTGAGGGTGTCCATCGAAATGATGGAACGATCAAAAAAATTGAAGGGGTTATGATTGACCGGAATGCGGTTACGCACCCGGGCCAGCCCGACCGAATCAAGCCGAACCAGCGGAATGGAGAAGCGGCTCCACCATTCCTTCTGGAACTGGGTCAACATGCTTTTCTGGGTGACTACGAGAATGCGTTTGCCACGTCCGCGCTGGATGAGTTCGGTGGCGAGAATGCCGGATTCCAGGGTTTTGCCAAGCCCGACGGCATCGGCGATCAGGATGCGACTGCGCGGTTGACGCAGGGCCTGAAGGGCAGGATCAATCTGGTAGGGAGCCAGGTTCATGACACCGCGATGCCCGAGGCGAATGCAGTCGTCGTTGGGGGTACTGCGGCGACGCTGGCTTTCCAGAAACAGCAGGGCTGCGGCATATTTGTCGCTGGTATCGGCTACCAGCGCGGTGGCTTCGGGGTTCTGTATCTCGATCGGGCCTTCCAGAGCCGTCAGGAACAGGGCTTCCTTGCCGCTGACCAGTTCGGAGAGGCCATCGCATCGCAACAGATAACCGCCATCCGCCGAGGGATCAACCCGGCGGATCAGCCATTCCTCGCTACGAATTACGACGCGCATGCCGGGAGCGTATAAATGCATGGTGAGAATCTCGGGGCGTTTGAGTACTATTTTGGCGGCAATACCCAAGGGAGGCACTTGTCCGCCCGGTAGAGCCATTCTAGTCTCAAATACCGCCTTGCACCATCAGCCTGACACAAACACGACCCGTCGTACCGTGTGGAAGAATTGCTGCGGCGATTTGTTGCCAAAGACCGGGTTGACCGGCTGGATTACCTACACACGCCCATTCAACACCGCCGGCCCGTCTGAAGCATCGGATCATTTGCGTAGATGCGTAAGATACGTAGGGTGGATAAGCGAAGCGCATCCACCGCCCCCTCACCCC
>CAIVXW010000081.1 GCA_903910005.1 uncultured Methylococcaceae bacterium | reverse complement strand
CTTGCGCCCCCAGGATGGCTTTGAAGACGCAGTCTACTTTGGGATCAATCGAGTGTTTCATGCGAAAAGGCTGATGGAAGGTGTGGTTAACGTACTCAACGGTGGCTAGCATACCACACACAACGTGAACCTGCCTCATTCGCGGCACTTACCGCTATTTTTGCAGAGGTTGGACTTGAAGGCGTTGACTCTGATTTAGCGACTTTAATCCGCACCGTCATCATTTTGGCGGTTCTTGCGGGCTTTCTGTATGCCACAGGGAAATGGGGCAATCCCTTTGAACTGTCCGCACGAACATGGTGCTTTCTGACGCTTTCAGGGCTGGCGACAGGTGCTTCGTGGGTATGCTACTTTCGGGCATTGAAAATCGGCGATGCCTCCAAAGTTGCCCCGGTTGATAAATTCAGCGTGGTGCTGGTGGCGTTATTCGCCGTTGCATTTCTCAACGAACGCCCGTCGCTTCGGGAATGGCTCGGGATTCTCCTGGTGGGCTTGGGTGTCCTCATTCTGGCCATCAAAAGATGACCCCAAGTATTCGCGTTTCAAATGGAATCTAAACTATAAACTCTATCTCAAAAGTCATTAAATCTGTTGCCAACCTTATCCATCACTACTTTTTATCTGTGTAATCGTTTCTGGGCGAGCGGGCCATCGGCCACATCGACCCCGGTGCCAGAACCAGCCAGTTGTTGCTGCAAGCCATTACCGCCGGTATATCAGCCTGAGCCGGGCAAAGGCCGGATCAGGCCAGATCAGGCCAGATCAGGCAGGCTACCTACAATCTGGATACCAATATCCTCCAGCATGGCCAGATCCAGGGCCGACAGGCTGCGAACGTCCCCTCTCCCCAATGATTCCCCCATGAGGTGAGAGCCTTCCGCCACATCAATGTGATAGATGGCCGAGCCTTCTCCCCGACTCTCCGGTGCCAGCGGAACCCGGCCGCCGTAGATCGCGATGGCATTGCTGCCGGTAAAATACGGCCCCCCTTCCTCAAAGCTGACCCACTGATCGAACGCGGTTCGGTTGGATACCGTGTCATCGAACAGATAGCCGCTGAAACCCAGGGTATGAACCAGTTCATGCGTCAGGATGGTGGTCAGATCATACTGATTCGCCCCCGGTGCGGTTTCCGGGTCGAAGTTGAAGGATTTGAGGTAGGTGGTATTGATGTATACCGTGGCGTCAGCCTGCGAGCCATTGGGATCAGTGCCGGTCAGGCCTTCCACCTGAAACACGCTGCCGGTATCTGCGCCGTTGAGCTGGCTGGCAAGACTGGCCGGCGTTGCAACGGTTGCCGGTGCCGCCTCGGCCAGAACGTTGTTCTGGCCTTTTTGCGGGAGAACCGCAATATCAAAGCTGCCTTCAGCCGTGATGTAGCGACCCATGTTGGCCAGAGCCTGATCCAGCACCGCCTCCACCCGAGCGGTATAGCCGCCAAAATTGCCAAGCGACAGGGTGTAGTCAAAGCCACCGCCAGTATCGGTCGGCTCGGTGTCGGTGGTTTCGGGTGAAGGAGTTGGTACAACCAGTTCGGCCGGGTCGGTGCGGGATACGGCAAGATCGTTCAGGTACACGCCCGCCGTGGTCATGACGGCACGGGTGTCGACATCGCCGAATTGGAGGGAAACACCGTCATCGTTGCGGGTAATCTCCACGCTGGCCAGAAGGGTGACGCCGTCGGCATCGAATATTTGCAGCACCCCGTCGCTGTCCCGGTATCTGAAATCAGCCAGATTGCCGGGCAGAACCACCGCATCAATGCCGTCGTCAATGCGGACGTCGTGTACACCACTGCCGAGCGTAACCACGCTGGGTTCACCGTAAAACCACCAGGCCCAGGAATCGACCGCGTGAATGCGGATGTCGCTCACACTGGCGGTGTATTCTTCACCAGGCTTCAGATAAACGTCGGTCAGGTCAAAGCGGGCGGTACCGTCCTCGTCCAGGCTGACCGTTCCCTCGGCGTCGCTGAATTCAAGGGTACGAGGCTGCCCGGCCGCAACGGTCCATTCGACTACAGTCTGGTTGTCATCATCCTGCACCCGCAGGCGGGAGCCGTCCGCCGTAACCCCGGCGGCTTGCCAGGAACGCTCCAGCACCACCGTTTCCACAGCCGGGTCAACCCGGGCATTGTAAAGGCCCGCTCCCAGCTTGAGGGTTTCATTACCGTTGGCTCCCCTGACGGTTACATCGCTGTTGCCCAGAGTGGTAACCCGGTTGGCCAGCAGTTGCACGGTGTCATAATGAACCTGAGCCCGGCCATAGCCGTTCAGATTCAGGGTGACGACGCTGCCATCGGCAAAGGCAAGTTGGGTACCGGAGGTTGAGGCATGCAGTGTCGCCAGGGTCGTTGCGAACCGGCCGGTGGTGAGCGTGACTTTTTGCCCCAGGGGTTGCAGGTTATAGTCAAACAGGGTGCCGGACAGCGTGACGGTTTCGACCTTGCCGTCAATCGAAACCCGACTGACACCGGCCGTGAGGACAACGGTTTCCCGTCCCGCTGCCCCGGTAATGACGTCACCGGTTTTGGCGGTATGGGTTTGATCGGCAGTCAGTACGACCCCTTTGCTGGCCGGTTGGGCGGGAGGGGCGAAGACGTTGCCCCAGTCAAAAAACCAGCCAAACGGATTATAAAAATGGAAGGCAAAATTTTTCATCAGTTACTCCGCGAGAGACTCAGGCCTTCAGGCCGTGGAGGGATGGCGACTGCAACGTGACAGCCACCGGAACGGGCGCAGGCTTTCCATCTACCGGGCCATCAAACCCTGCTGCTCAGGGTATGATCACGGGTAGCCACGTGACCACCGCATCATCATGACGGGCTTGCTGCCTGATTTCAATGTTCAGTGTCCATGTCATCGGAAGGAAGCCCTCGGCAACAAAAGCAAAAAGGCTCCGGGGCAGTTAACCCCGGAGCCTTTTTGAACGGTCTTCAGTCTATTGTCTGATCGTCAGTGCAGGGCTGCCGTCTTGCCGATGGTCGGCGCACGGGACGGACGTTTGTCCTGCTTTTCGCTGGTTTCCGTCATGGCCGGTGCCGAGGGCGGGGTATCGTTCCAACTGGCCGGCGGGCTGGGCTTTTTGCCAGCCATGATTTCGTCAATCTGGAAGCGGTCAATCGTTTCGTACTGAATCAGGGCTTCCGCCATCAGGTGCAGAATCTCCATGTTATCGCGCAGGATGGATTCAGCCCGCTGATAGTTTTTGTCGATCAGTGCCCGGATTTCTTCATCAATGGCGTGAGCGGTTGATTCGGAAACCGCCTTGTGGCGCGTGACCGAGCGGCCCAGGAAGACTTCACCTTCTTCCTCGCTGTAAGCCAGGGGCCCCATCCGTTCGGAGAATCCCCAGCGGGTAATCATGTTGCGTGACAAACTGGTGGCACGCTCAATGTCGTTCTGGGCACCGGTGGTAACCTTGTCACGCCCAAAAACGATTTCCTCAGCGATACGTCCTCCAAACAGGCTGGAAATCTGACTTTCCAGTTTCTGCTTGCTGGCACTGTGCTGGTCACGTTCCGGCAGGAACATGGTAACACCCAGGGCGCGTCCCCTCGGGATGATGCTGACCTTATAAACCGGATCGTGTTCAGGTACCAGACGGCCAACAATGGCATGGCCAGCTTCGTGGTAAGCGGTCAGAGCCTTCTCGTCATCCGACATCACCATGGATTTGCGTTCCACGCCCATGATGATTTTGTCCTTGGCTTTTTCAAAATCAATCATTTCAACCAGACGCTTGTTGGTACGGGCAGCAAACAGGGCGGCTTCGTTGACCAGATTGGCCAGATCGGCACCGGAGAATCCGGGAGTACCCCGCGCCAGGTATTCGACCTCAACGTTTTCCGCCAGGGGCACGCGCTTCATGTGTACCTTAAGAATTTGTTCCCGTCCACGTACATCGGGCAGCCCGACCACCACCTGGCGATCAAACCGGCCCGGGCGCAACAGGGCCGCATCCAGTACGTCGGGGCGGTTGGTGGCAGCGATGACGATAATGCCTTCGTTACCGGTAAAACCGTCCATCTCGACCAGTAACTGGTTGAGGGTTTGCTCCCGTTCATCGTGTCCGCCGCCCAGACCGGCACCGCGTTGCCGACCTACGGCATCAATTTCGTCAATGAAGATGATGCAGGGGGCACGCTTTTTGGCCTCTTCGAACATGCTGCGAACCCGGGAGGCTCCCACCCCTACGAACATTTCCACGAAGTCAGACCCGGAAATGGAGAAGAACGGAACCTTGGCTTCACCGGCAATGGCACGGGCCAGCAGGGTTTTGCCGGT
>CAIVXW010000080.1 GCA_903910005.1 uncultured Methylococcaceae bacterium | reverse complement strand
TGCCTCTCCCCGCCTCACTTGTGCCCCCAGCGAGTAACGATAATCCTGCAGTTTGAGCCAGTCGTTATAGAATTCCGTCCGAAAAAAAACGTCGTCCGCGATCATGTGACTGCTGCATGTTACGGTTCCCTCCGGCGATGCTGCGAAATACTCCATCCAGGGATTGATGGTGCAGTAATACCGCTCAAAATCGGCAATCCAGTCAGGGTCAGCCCGCACATGGTGGACAAAGGAGAGGGGGATGTCGCAAAAGGACTGGCGGTTTTTGCGATCGTACAGTAACAGCCCCACAGTCTGTCCATCGCATAGATCCGACAGGCTTTCCAGAAACTCGGGCCAGCGCGAAGTGTCTACTGCGGCATCATAAATTTGGGTGATCAGATGATTGAGGGTGTCAAACGATTCTATTGACTGATTCTTGTGATGAGCCATTGTCATCAAACCTCCGCTGGAAACCACCGGCTTTAGCCCGTGGAGCAAAGCGGGAAGTTGTTTCTATACCCGCTGATTTTCGACATACTTCTTGTATTGTCGATAGCGGCGCACCGCCCGCCGACACTGCAAAATAACCGGGTGTCCATAACGCGCCTTTCTTGCAAAAACGTTTAGCCATGTCTGGGCGCGATTCCCGCAATTCCTTGCTCGCCCGTCCTTTGAGTCGTGGTACTCAATCAGCTATCGACAGCGAGGGTGGGTATTCCACAAGAAGGTGGAAGTGATCCGCTTCGCCATCTGCAGCAACCAAACAACAATTTTGTTCTGCACCTACCATTGCAAATAGATGCTGCAGAACATTGATCGCAGAATCGTCAAAAAACTTGAGTCGATACCTGGTTACAAACACGAGATGGACTACCCGTTTGCTAACGCCGTGATTCGATCTTCTGAACTGTTCCATCGTCAATACGTCAACTGGTATCCGCACGCACGCTGTATTACTTTGCAGGCTTTGTGGTTGATGCCTTGCAATGCGCCGACGTTGAAGCTGCCGGTTGCTCGCACCGCCACTCGCCCTACGTGCGTCCCTGCGTGTTTCCCTTTCAGCACGACTGCTTTGACCCAATCGCCTGTCTGGAATCCTTTGACGAATTTGGTTCGCATGCAGTAGCCCCTCGGGAATCCGAATTTGTCCAACCGTGTGCGCTGGTGCCTCCCTCGCCCCATCGCTTTGGCTTGTAGCGTCGGCACTTCCCAGCCTGTTACGGCTTCGACGTTTCCGACCCAGGCAGCGTCCAGCGCGTGGTCTTTCGGTATGCCCATGCGCGTCCGGTTGAATTTCGTCCGGCCTCCTGATGCCAGTTCGACGTGCAACCCGGAGGCTTTGAGCGCGTTTGCCAATGCCCAGCGGGTGCTGTTCACAGCCGCTGCGTCTTTCAACGGGTGTTTGGCTTGCGCCAATAGCCATTTCAGGACTTCCGGTTTCTTCGCCAGGAACTGCTCTACCGGCATTGCGCCTTTCCGTTGGTTGCAGGGTTGGCAGGCCAGGGTCAGGTTGCTGATGCGGCTGCTTCCTCCGCGTGCTTTTGGCTGGATGTACTCAACCTGCAACGGTGTGTGCCCGGCACCGCAGTACGCGCACTTTCTTCCCCATTTCTCCAGCAGGTATTCGCGCACTTCGTAGCCTTGCAGTTGGCCTTGTTGGTATTCCGCGCCGCTGATCTCCGGGTTCTCCATTTGCTGCATGTCGAACCGCACCAGTTCTTGCGAGAAGGCACTTACCGGCGCCCATCGTTGCAGGCGTGCCATCCACGACATCGTTGTTTCGATGCGGTGGCGCAATGACGGAGCCAACCATCCTTGCGGTTTTGTCCTGTTGAGGAATCCCGGTGCGCGGTAGCGCAGGTTTCCGCGACGACGGCGGCGCATCTGGCGGCGGGCTGTCATCGCCTCGCTGATCTGACGCCCTCGGTGGATGAGGTTGATCAGCGACAGCACGGCTTGCTCGTTGCTGTCTTCGCGCATGACGGCGATCCCGGTGGTTTTGCTGCCTGGGTCGAGTTTGACGCGCACGGGTTGGAACTCGCAGTCTGCTGCGCTGCGATCCACCAGCCGGATGACGAATGGCACAACGCGGTGAATGCGTGCGCGGCCTCGCTCCAGCAGGAGCCGTGCGCGTTTCTCTGAATTGATTGACCCGCCCCGCTCCCGGCGGAAGCTTGACTCGGCATGAGCGGTTTCCCGCTTCGATCCAATACGAAAACTGACATTGTCATCCCCTTCTAAAAGTTGCCCTTACGGGCCTTGTTACGGATGCCGGATTGCTCCGGCACTCTCTCATCTCGCCAATGTTGTGCAGCAGCTTCGGCTTGCGCCTTGCAGTAACCCGTTTCGTCCCTACCCGTGGGTTGTCTGCTGTTACTGCTTCCAGAGCAGCGAACTGATGAAGCATTCGCGGGTGGGTCTTGTACTTCTGCACAACGTAGTGCGGTGTTCTGCACTTAGGCGGGTCAATCTCAGGCTTGCGGTGTTTTGCAAGCCCCGTCCTTTAGGGCGGGGTTATTGACAACAATTCTGCCTGTGGAATCAGTATAAACCCCTACCTCGAACCCTCGCATCACCCATATGGGTGAGATGACCCAAAAAACCGGGAAATTTTTTCAGACATGGCCCGGCCCCGCCAAACGCCTCAGTGCCTTGCCCTTGAAGAACTGCCGGGTGAGAGATAAGGTTCGCTGGACATACAACCCTCTGGAGGCTTTTCCATGCAAAAATTCATTGATCGCGTAGAGACCCTGCTGGACGACAGTCTCGCCGGGTTTGCCAGTGCCCACGCTGACATCGTGTGCTGTCACCATAACCCCCGTTTTGTACGTCGGTGTCGTCCGACGCCGCCCGGTAAGGTTGCCCTGATTTCGGGCGGCGGTTCCGGCCACGAACCGTTGCACACCGGGTTTGTCGGCTCTGGCATGCTGGATGCCGCCTGTCCGGGCCAGATATTCACCTCACCCACCCCCGATCAAATGCTGGCGGCTGCCGAGGCCGTGGAAAACGGCGGCGGGGTGTTGTTCATCGTCAAGAATTTTGCGGGTGATGTGATGAATTTCGAGATGGCTACCGAGATGCTGAATTGTCCGGTGGCGACGGTTCTGGTACACGATGACATATCGCTGCCGGAACATCAGGGCATGGGGCGGCGCGGGGTGGCCGGTACCCTGATGGTTGAAAAAATCGTGGGGGCGGCGGCTGAAGCCGGCTGGAACCTCAGCCAGTGTCAGCAACTGGGTCAGCGGGTGGCAGCCGCTACTGTTTCGATGGGGGTGGCCCTCAGCAGTTGTACGGTACCGGCCGCAGGCCGTCCCACCTTTGAACTGGGCGATGGCGAGATGGAACTGGGAGTGGGTATACACGGCGAGAAAGGCCGGGAGCGGCGCACCCTGACCCGTGCCAGCGACATTGTTGAGCAACTGGCCGGTCTGTTGATCGCCGAACTGCAACCGGCGGCAGGTGATCCGCTGTTGCTGCATGTGAACGGTCTGGGAGCAACCCCGTCGCTGGAACTGTACCTGCTGTACCATCTGGCCCGTGAGTACTGCACCCGCCAGGGTTTACAGGTAACCCGCTCGCTGGTGGGCAACTTTACTACCGCCCTCGACATGGCCGGTTGTTCCCTCACCCTGACCCGACTGGATCCACAACTGACGGCATTCTGGGATGCACCGGCTCACACCGCCGCCTTGCGTTTCGGCTAACCCCCTCAACTGGAACGCTGGTGCAGGGGGCTGCGACGGGGAAAATGGGCCTTCAGGAACTCCATCTGGTCGCTCAGGATGCGGCGTCCCTGCAAGTAAATGTATTCGGCATGGGTGGGGGTGAAGGGAATGGCCAGCAATTGCATGCCCGCCTGTTCCGGGGTTCGGCCTGCCTTGTGGTTGTTGCAGCGTTTGCAGGCGGTTACCACGTTGTTCCAGTGATCGGTTCCTTTCTGGCTGATGGGCGTGACATGATCCCGCGAGAGGTCGCCACTGGCGAAACGGTGACCGCAATAGAGGCAGAGACTGTCATCACGCCGGAACAGGGCCGGGTTGCTGAGGGGAGGAATATAACCGGGATGACTGGCCGGTTTGTCACCGGCACTGTGGTGGGTCGCGATGATGGAATTGACTTCAATCAGGCTGCGTCGACCGGTGCGGGCATTGACCCCGCCACGCAGGGTATAAAGGTGGGTGCCACAACTGTAGGCAACCATGTCCAGATAATACAAGCGGGCGGCTTGCTGATACCCGATCCATTCCAGGGGCATTCCGGATGCATCGGTACGCAACACCGGCTGATGATGGCTGTGCATGTTGACTCCGTCGGTTGACAATCTGGGTTGAATTATGCACAGAAGCCGATAACGCCGGACATCCTGGAATTATCGGCTTCCAGGCCTTGACGAAGGCCGTGAAATGGTCATCTCACCGGCTTTCCAGGCGGGTTCACATTGTTGGCAAATTTCTTTGCAATTCAATGAAAGGCCAGTCACCACGCCCTTTACGGGAATGTTTACCGGGGTCTTCCACAAAGTTATCCACAGGTTCTGTGGATAATCCACCGCCCGCGAACACTCAGGCCGTTTCCGGCCCTTGCGGTTCAATCTGACCGTCCCGGTATCCGGATTTTCTGCCGGAGCGGCGGGTGGCAGCCCCGAACACCACTCCGAAGCTGCTGCCGACCACGCAGCCCATCAGGATATCGCTGGGGTGGTGATAATTCAGATACAGCCTTGACCACGCCACACCGCCTGCCAGGGTCAGGGCGGGAAGCGACAGGGGCGGAAACAAAACTGCCGTGGCCACGGCGGTACCGAAGGCGGTGGTGGTGTGGCCTGATGGAAAACTGTGAAAGCGCGACTGCAAACTCGGCCCGTACAGACCGGGAGCGAATCCGGCGTTGGGACGGGCGCGTCCCAGCCCGTAGCGAAACACATCACTGAACAGCCCGGACAACAGGGCAGCCAGCAAACAGCCCAAAGCTGCCTGCCTGAGATAACCCTGCCGTTTGATCCAGCCAGCCAGCCACACCAGGCCGCAGAAGATCAGACTGCCGGTGTACCAGTCTCCCCAGAAACTGAGCCGTTTGGCCCAGCGGCGCAGTGACGGATCAGGCTGCCCCTGCAGGGTATGCAGCCAGTCCATCTCCAGTGGCAGAATCAGTGCGGCCAACAGCAGAGCCAGCAGCAACAGCAGCAGCAAAATCCGGCGATGACGGTAAAAAAGCTGCCCTGACTCCTTGAGAATGCGGGCGATGTCGCCGCGTGAATCGGCCAGATAGTCGGTTGGATGGATCATGAGCGTTACCCGGTTCGGATTGCGACCATCAACTCCACCCAGCTCAGGCGGGCCGGGTTGATGCCGGTGACATATTCGACCCTGAAGCCAGAGTCGGGGGCTTGCAGTTGCCTGACCCATTGTTTGCGCCGTTCCGGTTCGGGTTTTGCGGCGGCAGGTCGGCAAAAAGCGGGGCCAGGGCCACGGTTGGAGTGTTCATGGGTGGTTTGTCGAAGCGGTATGCCTCATTGTTGTGCGAATGAATCAGGGGACGGGCAAGACCTACCCGGAATGCTTTGGTCTCAACCAACGCTCACCCAGCCAGAACAGCCCCTGGGTAAGAACCACACCCGCCCCGAACCCGGCGATGAAAAACTCCGGGACGTGATGTCCGGTTTGGGTCGCCAGGTATTTGCCCAGCCCGAAACCCGCCAACAGGGCCAGTCCGAGCCTGAGCCGGGTGAAAATTTCCCCGGTATTCACGGGGTGCCCGTTTGTGATTGCAAATAGTTGGGCAGGCCCAGTTTTTCAATCAGTCCCAGTTGGGTTTCCAGCCAGTAGGCGTGGTCTTCCTCGGTATCACGCAACAGAACCAGCAGAATGTCACGGGTCTGGTAATCGCGCACCGATTCACACAGGGCCATGGCGTCTTTCAGTTCGGCAATCACCTGATATTCCAGTGCCAGGTCGTTGGCCAGCATGGAGGGGACATCCCGTCCGATCCTGAGCGGATGACGCCGGGCCAGATCGGGGGTGCCATCCAGCAGATGGATGCGTGCGATCAGGGCATTGGCATGGGTTTGTTCCTCCTGTATCTCATGGAGGGTGTGCTGATACAGTTTGTGGAAGCCCCAGTCCTGGTAAAAGCCGGCATGGGCCATGTATTGATCGACGGCGGTCAACTCGCCGGTCAGTAGCGTGTTCAGTGTCGAGATGACGTCAGGGTGACCTTGCATGATTGGAACTCCTCTGAAATTGCCCGATTCGGCTGCGGCACTGAACCGGGACGGGTGAATTTGAAGTAAAATGCCTCCCCGCATGACGGGACGCGTGCAGGCGAGGCTGGCCATGTCCCGGTTTAGCTTAACAGCATCCCGTGTCAGGGTAAATTAACATCCCGGGTGAGTGGCGCGTGGCGCGGCCATCCTGGCCGCGTTGAGTGGTCAATGGTCAATGGTGAGTAGTGAGTGGTCAGTGGTGAGTAAACACTGACTGTCAACCCCCAACCCCTAACTCCCAACCCCTAACCTAACCCCTAACCCAACCCC
>CAIVXW010000079.1 GCA_903910005.1 uncultured Methylococcaceae bacterium | reverse complement strand
GTTTTGCCCGTCGGGGCCGGTTTCCATGCCGACCCACCATTCCCTTACTTCCCGGCGACGGGTGCCATGACGCAGCCATCCGGTTTGCACGGCAACCACATAAGGTTGACGGGTCGTGCGGTAATGTGTCAACACCCGTCCGGTTTGCTTGTCGCGGATTCTGGCTTTAAGGGCAGGGTTCCGGCCATCCTGCCAGGGATACCACACTGAAAACCGGTTTCCCTCCTGAATCAGTACGGTAGCACAAGGCCATGCTTGACGCACGGCCTGAATCTGCTGGCTCAGCGTCACACCCTGCACAATCCAGCGAGGCTGCAACGAACCATCCGGGGCCATGGCATAAAGCAATGACAAGGCGGGAAATTCAACCCACAGGCGGCGACGCAAGCGTACGCTGTTGGCATGGGCAAAATGTCCCCAATAACTGGCCACAACCGCACGCAGCCGAACCAGTTCCGGCGTGTTCAGTTTAAGGCGCAAATAAACATCCTGTGGCGGGCTGGAATGCACCCGGGCGTGCTGCCGCATCCAGTGAGTCAGTTTGGCCCGACAATGCCGTACCACCCTGGGACGTACCCAGCGGTAATGGGTAAATACCCGGTAGCCCAGAAAATCAATGCCCTGGGTCAAAGGCTGCATCAATCCGTACACCGGAACACCTGCCTCCACACGATTTTGTTTCAGGGTCAAATGCAGCGTATCCCGCAAGAAGTCGACAATCGCCTCCCGCCACGCGTCCAGGGTGGCCGGGTCATCCGCCAGCAAGACAAAATCATCGACGTAGCGCACATAATGACGGCAACGCAACTGGTGTTTGACGAACTGATCCAGGGCATCCAGGTAAACATTGGCAAAAAACTGGCTGGTCAGGTTACCCACCGGTATGCCACAACCGGCGGGTGCATTGGCCAAACGTTTGTGCGGTGGTAAACGGGCGGCGGCGGCCGGATCATCCACCACTTCCCGTACTTTCGTTGCCAACAGCTTGTGGCACAAACTTCTCAACATCAGGGCCATTGCATTTTCCAGTCGCCCTTTGTGGACAGACCGATCCAGGCATCGGGTGATGCGGGCATAAAGCGTCGGTCGGTGTATGCTGTTGAAGAAGTTGTGAATATCAAGCTGCATATACCAACCCTGGCCATTACGGCTGCGCATGAAACTTTGCAGGCGGTCTACGGCGGCATGACTGCCCTTACCGCTGCGGTTGGCATAGCTGTCATGGATGAAACCCGGCTCAAACAGGGGTTCGAGCTGGCCTACCAGCCAGTGGTGTACGATCCGGTCAGAAAAATCAGGCGCGTGGATTTCACGGGTTTTCGGGTGATTGACGATAAAGGCCCGAGCGGGTGCCGGTTGCCAGTTGCCACTTTGCAACCGATCCCGCAACAGGCACAGCCGGTCTATCCAGCGTAACTGAAAGCGGAGTGAATTGACGCTGGGCCGTTTGCCCCGGCGTGCCTTGAGGAAGGCGCGATGGCATTCGGCAAATGAAATGGACACCGGAATGGCGGGACTTTTAGTCATGAGAAATGTCTGATTTGTTTGATACCCGCTTCGATAAAAATCATCGCTATACTCCCCCCAACGACCACCCCGCCCCCATTCCCTCAATGCGGCAGGCGGTTCTGAAATATCGAATCCAGGCTGGTGGCGGTCAACACCGCCTCACCCCAGGTTTCCAGTTCCGCTGCCGTGGCCTGACTCAGTCGCCCGTTGATGGACTCCGGCAAGGGTCCGAAGCGTTTTTCCATCTGCTTTTTGAGCAGTTTGTATTCTCCCTGAACCATCCCTCTCTCCATCCCTCGCTGTATTGCATCGTGTTCCAGTGTTGCCAAATAGCCCATGACGTTTACCTCTTGGTTTGCAGTGAATTCACCCCAGAGTTTCTGGTTCAGTTCCGGGGGCAGGTTCATCAGATTGTCCAGTT
>CAIVXW010000078.1 GCA_903910005.1 uncultured Methylococcaceae bacterium | reverse complement strand
TTACCGCTTTTCCGAACAGGTGTGAACATGTTCGCCGGTTTCTGGCGGGCTGAACTGACCTTCATCCTGTTCATCCTGCTGGCGGGCGGGCTGGTTGCCAAGCTGACAGGGAACGTAATTCTGCCCGCCTTTCTGGCCCTGGCAGTCTACCTTCTGAGGCACCTGTTTCACATCAACCGCTTACTGAACTGGCTACGCTTCGGCAAAGCCAGCCGTCTGCCGGTCGGTGACGGGGTTTGGGAAGACATCTATTACCTGATATTCCGCATCCGTCGCCGCAACCGGCGCCGCAAGAAACTGTTGCTGAAGATGCTGGAACGATTCAGAACCTCCACCGCCGCCCTGCCGGATGCGACTGTCGTGCTGGGCTCACGGGATCAGATCGAATGGTTCAACGAAGCAGCGGAGCGGCTGCTGGGTATCCGACGCGGAGATATTGGTCAGAATATCGGCAATTTACTGCGATCGCCCCGTTTCACCCGGCATCTCCGCCAGGGCGATTACCTGAACGCCGTGAGCATCGTGTCTCCCGTCACCGACCGGGTGCAACTGGACGTCCGCATCGTGCCATATGGCGATGACCTGCGTCTGCTGGTGGCCCAGGATGTGACCCAACTCCGTTTCATGGAGCGGGTTCGCAGTGACTTCATTGCCAATGTTTCCCATGAATTACGCACCCCGCTGACCGTCCTTAAAGGCTACGTGGAAACGCTGAACGATGCCGGTGAACCCATGCCCGACAAATACCGGCAGATGTTCAGCCGCATGGAGGAGCAAACCAGCCGGATGCAAAATCTGGTAGATGGATTGCTGTCCCTGACCCGACTGGAATCCGTCAGTCCGGGCGTTCATGCCCCGGTCAACGTACCCGCCATGCTGGATGCCATTTGTCACGATGCCCGATTGCTGGATGAACGCAGCCCGGAACTGATCCTGGCCCTCGACACCCCTGACGGTCTGGTGGGCTCTGATCCCGAGCTGCACAGTGCCTTTTCCAATCTGATTGTCAACGCCGTCAAATACACCCCCCCGGAGGGGCAGGTGACGGTACACTGGTTCCATGACCCGGACGGAAAAATCAGGCTGGATGTCCGCGATAGCGGCCCTGGCATCGCCGCCGAACACCTGCCCCGCCTGACCGAACGCTTTTATCGGGTCAATTCGGAAAAGGGTCGTCGCCACACCGGCTCAGGCCTGGGCCTGGCCATCGTCAAGCATGTTTTATCCCGTCACGGCAGCGAACTCGAAATCAGCAGCACCCCGGGGCAGGGCAGTTGTTTCAGTTGCGCCTTTAACGACAACCGCATCAGCCGGGCGGGTACTGATTCCCCGCATCCGCCGGTTGGAGGATAGTCATACAAGACGTCTTGCCAGTGAGCAACTCCAGCATCATGGCTTGTTGAAGGTGGCGGGTTTTATCGCTGCGGGCCTCGAGGGCAGATAGCATACGATTTAATACCCGGTTGCAAACACTCATCCTCATTTTTTTTGGGTTAAGTTCCCGGGTTGGCTGGTTGAAACAGAACGCCGGCTCAATTACACAAAGTTACGTTTGAACTTTTCATGGTTTTGAATGTTGCCTTGAAGGTCTTGGGCATCCCAAATCTGTAACTCCCACGGGAAATGGAAGTTGCTTTTGTTCTTGAAATAAACATGCAGATCCCGATAACCTTGTTTCTCGCGGAAATACCAGTTTTTCAGACCCAGTACTTCTTGCCAGTCATCCAGCAGATCGATGACCGTGTTGATGTCGTCGGCAGACAGGATGATGCGAGTACCAAAAATGTCATTGAGCCAGTTGTTGACCGGGTATTGGTCTTCTTGGCCAGAGAAGCGACTGATCTTGTCATCAATGCTTTCGCGGGTTTTGACACGGTAAAAGTACTTGATGTCAATGTTGGCCGTCATCAGGTAGTCGTTGATGCTTTCATGCAGGGTCAAGCGGTAGCGGTATACGTGGGGCACCGGCACATGCTTGATGGTTTTTGACAGGTTTATTTTCTCTATTTTTCCGGTCTCAAAATAATCATTTGAAAAATCACGGTGCAGGCGATTGATTTCGCTGATGAGTTGTTTGACTTGATCGATCTTTTTCATCGTTGGCTGCTGTTATTCTTCCAAGTGAGTACGGAGAACATTTTTACCGTATTCAGAGGATTCTTCCTGTACTTTTGCTGCGCCCATGTTGTCGGTGTTCATGACGCCGTGGATATGGCGAGGATGGAAATCATGGTAGCACGAATGGCGGGAGGGTCACCTCATCCCCTGTATTCCCTCATGCCTTCAGGTTGAACTTGTCCAGCAGGGCGTAGAGGGTTGGACGGGTAATGTCCAGTATCTCGGCAGCCCGGGTCATGTTCTGGCCGGTTTCGGCCAGTGCCCGGGCGATGGCGTCACGTTCGGCAGCGTCACGGACTTCGCGCAGGGTGCCGAAGCGGGATTTGGCATGGGCCGGATGGGCCAGGTCAAGGTCGCGGGGCTCTATC
>CAIVXW010000077.1 GCA_903910005.1 uncultured Methylococcaceae bacterium | reverse complement strand
GGATGGCATCGGCAATGGACTGGGCTACAGCCTCATCCTGATTACGGTAGCCACCGTACGCGAAGTACTGGGAGCCGGCAAATTCCTGGGGATCGACGTATTGCCACTGGTCAAGGACGGCGGCTGGTATGTACCGAATGGCTTGTTGCTGTTGCCGCCGAGTGCCTTCTTCCTGATTGGTCTTCTGATCTGGGCAGTACGTACCTGGAAACCGCAACAGGTTGAAAAAGCCGATTTCGCCATCATGCCAGCTCACGGGGAGGCACACTGATGGAAGCCTATATCAATCTGTTCATCAAGTCGGTTTTCATTGAAAACATGGCTTTATCCTTCTTCCTGGGCATGTGTACCTTCATTGCCGTATCGAAGAAGATTGAAACCGCTGTGGGTCTGGGCATCGCCGTGGTCATCGTACAAACCCTGACCGTTCCGGCCAACAACCTGATTTACAGTTTCCTGCTGAAGGAGGGGGCGCTGTCCTGGGCGGGTCTCAAGGATGTTGATCTCAGCTTTATTGCCCTCATGGCCTGTATTGGCGTGATTGCCGCCATCGTCCAGATTCTGGAAATGGTACTGGACAAGTTTTTTCCGGCCCTCTACAACGCCCTGGGAATCTTCCTGCCGCTCATCACCGTGAACTGTGCCATCCTGGCGGGCAGTCTCTTCATGATTGAACGGGATTATGCCTTCGGCGAAAGCGTGGTATACGGCGTGGGCAGTGGTTTCGGCTGGGCTCTGGCCATCACCGCCATGGCCGGTGTACGGGAAAAACTCAAGTACAGTGACGTGCCGCAAGGTCTGCGTGGCCTGGGCATCACCTTCATCACTGCCGGACTGATGGCCATGGGTTTCATGGCTTTTTCAGGCATTCAACTCTAAGACGCAGGACACACCACCATGCTTGAAATCATATTAGGCGTCCTGTTTTTTACCCTGATCGTCATCGCTCTGGTTTTTGTCATTCTGGGAGCCAAATCCAGACTGGTCGCAGCCGGCAATGTCGACATTCTCATCAACGACGAAAAAACCATCCAGGTTCCGATCGGCTCCAAACTGCTGACCGCACTGGCTGACCACAACCTGTTTGTGTCTTCGGCCTGTGGCGGCGGCGGTACCTGTGCCCAATGCCGGGTACAGGTAAATGAGGGGGGTGGCGACATTCTGCCAACCGAGTTGTCCCACATCACCAAACGCGAGGCTGCTTGCGGCGACCGTCTGGCTTGCCAGGTCACGGTCAAGCAAAACATGAAAATTCACGTACACGACGAAGTGTTTGGCGTGAAGAAATGGAAAACCAGAGTCCGCTCCAACGACAATGTTGCCACTTTCATCAAGGAACTGGTGCTGGAATTGCCGGTGGGTGAAACCGTCAATTTTCGGGCCGGTGGTTACATTCAGATTGAAAGTCCGCCCTATCACGCAAAATTCTCGGATTTTGATGTAGAGGAACAATACCGCGGTGACTGGGACAAGTTTGGCCTCTGGAAACTGGAATCCGTAGTCAAGGAACCGTCCATTCGGGCCTACTCCATGGCAAACTATCCGGAGGAAAGTGACATCATCATGCTGAATGTCCGTATTGCAACGCCACCGCCGCGCACCACTGACCTTCCGCCCGGGGTCATGTCATCCTACATCTTCAATCTGAAACCGGGTGACGAAGTCATCATCTCCGGGCCATTCGGTGAATTCTTTGCCCGTGAAACCAACAACGAAATGGTATTTGTGGGCGGCGGAGCCGGCATGGCACCGATGCGCTCGCATATCTTCGACCAATTGCGGCGTTTGAAAAGCCAGCGCAAGATGACTTTCTGGTACGGTGCCCGCAGTCTGAGGGAAATGTTCTATGTGGAAGATTTTGACCAGTTGCAGGCTGAAAACTCCAATTTCACCTGGCATATCGGTTTGTCCGAACCCTTGCCTGAGGATAACTGGACCGGCTACACCGGCTTCATTCATAACGTCCTGTACGAAAACTATCTCAAAAATCATCCGGCACCGGAGGATTGCGAGTACTATCTGTGCGGCCCGCCCATGATGAACACTGCAGTCATCAACATGCTGCTGAATCTGGGAGTTGAACGGGAAAACATCATGCTGGATGATTTTGGCGGTTGATGTCGATTTCGGATCAGGATGATCCGGGAAGGGGGAACGGAGTGCGGTGTAAACCGTACTCCGTTTTTTTTGGGGGAAGATCAGTGCCCCGGGGTCAATCCGGAAAAGTAGGCCGCCAGGTCGTCTATATCCTGATCTTTCAGGGAGGACGCCATGGCATTCATCATGCCGTTGGTACGGGTTTTTTCACGATAGGCCTTGAGTGCGCTGGCCAGATAGGCTTTTTTCTGTCCGGCAAGGTTTGGATAGGCATCGACAGCACTGATGCCCTGAGGACCATGGCATCCGGCACACAGGCTGGTCGCGGTCGCCTTGGCTGATTCAGCATCTGCCAAAGCATTCGCGGTGACGGAGAGCATTGCAATAAACAGGATTGGGAACATTCTGCGGGACATGTGATTTGCCTCGATCAATCAATCAGTGGATGACAAGAAATACAGCAGCCTCAACCCCATTCAAACCGCTCCGGGCGCAGTAGTCCCGCCTCAGAGGAATTCAGAAAGGCCGGTGCTGTGCCCCTAACCTTAACCTTAACCGGCTAAATTCTCAACATTGCAGGTTTCAATCAAGGCAAAACGGTATAATATTCAGGGTCAATTTGACACCTCAACCCCCATCATTCACATTGGGTTTCCAAACGCTACAACATCAGGAGATACTCGCATGAACGTGATCCAGACACTTCAGTTTGGTGAAATAAACATCAATCAGGACAAAATTATCACTTTTTCGCAGGGGTTGGCAGGATTTGAACAACTCACACGCTACGTGCTGTGCCACGAGGAAGGTGGTGACGGCATCGTTCATTTTCTGCAATCCGTCGAGGAAGGTGATCTGGTGTTCTCGGTGGGAGATCCGGCCCAGTTTGGCATCCACTATCAATTCACCCTGACTGATGCGGAAATGACCCTGCTGGAGTTAACCGACATGGATGACCTGCTGATTCTGATCCTGCTGTATCGTGATGAGGAGAAAACAACCGGTCACCGCGAACCCGTGCGGGGCGCATTGACCTTACCCCTCATCATCAACACCAAAGCACGCAAAGGCATGCAAAAAATCATGCAGACCCTGGCTCCCAGCGTGCTGTTGTCCGAGATTTCCAGTTCCGTAGAAGAATGATCCGGATACGGTCCAACACCTGAACACAACCTGCCGGTTTCCCTGGCCTCCATCATGCGTTATCTAATTCCCCTGGCCGTATTTTTTGTCATGGTGATTTTCCTCGGGGTTGGTTTAACCCTGGATCCACGCGAGGTTCCATCGCCCCTGCTCGGAAAACCCGCGCCTGCCTTCAGCTTGCCGGAAGTCTCCCGTCCTGCCGAAACCTTCACCCAGGAGCGGTTCACCGGACAGGTCAGCCTGGTGAATGTCTGGGCTTCCTGGTGTGTATCCTGCCGCCAGGAACACCCCACCCTGGTGGAATTGTCCCGTAAAGCCATCGTGCCCATTTACGGATTAAACTACAAGGACGAACGGGACGCTGCCCTGAAATGGCTGGATATACTCGGTAATCCTTATGTTGCCAGCGCGTTTGATGCGGATGGACGTACCGGTATCGAGTGGGGTGTATACGGCGTCCCGGAAACCTTCGTGATCGACCGTACCGGTACGATTCGCTACAAGCACACCGGCCCGGTAACCCCGGAAGTACTTGAAAAAACCCTGCTTCCGCTGATTCGACAACTACAGGCCCAATCTTGATGAAAGCACTACTGCTCGCCCTGCTGCTGGCTTTGCCGTTTGAGGCCGGTACGGTGGAAATTCGCCAATTCAGTGACCCCGTCCAGGAACAACGCTATGAACGACTGATTGATGACCTGCGCTGCCTGGTTTGCCAGAATCAGTCACTGGCCGATTCAGATGCAGACCTGGCCCGGGATTTGCGCGATGAGGTATACCAGATCATCCAGAGTGGCCAAAACGAGGAGGAAGCCATTCGTTTTCTGACCGACCGCTACGGTGATTTTGTACTTTACCGCCCTCCGTTCAAACCGGTGACCCTGCTTTTGTGGGGGGGGCCGTTTCTGCTATTGGCAGCCGCCCTGTTTTTTTTGATCAGTCATGCCCGCCGTCGCTCCAATATAGTCTCCCCACAATTGTCCGAATCCGAAAAAAAGCGTCTGGACAACTTACAAAGGGAGACCTGATGCGTGCGTTGGGGCGATAACACCGACAGGTTCCATCATGATACATTCAAATAACGCTCCCGAACAAAACAACAGGGAACCGGCTCCGGTCGGAACCTGGGTTTTGCTTTGCTCAATCGCCCTGGCCATGCTGGCTGGCTGGCTGTTCCTGTATTTTGGCGTATTCCTCCCACGTGGCAGTATTCACTGAATAAAACCATGCACATCCATACTCTCGAACGAAACTGGCTCTGGGTGGCGGGCAGTGTGGTTGCCCTGTTACTGGGAACCATCGTGTACACCGCCATCGCTCACAACATACACCCACCCGGC
This sequence comes from uncultured Methylococcaceae bacterium, assembly GCA_903910005.1. Classification (GTDB taxonomy): domain Bacteria; phylum Pseudomonadota; class Gammaproteobacteria; order Methylococcales; family Methylococcaceae; genus CAIVXW01. The sequence goes on along the minus strand of CAIVXW010000077.1, from coordinate 3,316 downwards.
CAGATGGAAACCATTGATTCGGCCAGTCTGCACCTGGGCGGCGAATTCGCCGAGGATCAACTGGGTGTCCGGGTTGGAGCGGACGGACAAATCCGGGTGACCCTGGTGGCCGCCCGTTATGGTTTCTTTCCGCGTAACATTGAATTGCCGTCCGGTACGCCGATCACGTTTCGAATTGCCAGTGCCGATGTACTGCACGGTATCCATGCTCCCATGACCAACCTCGGCACCATGATCGTGCCGGGTTATGTCTCCACAGTGACCACCCTGTTCCCGAAACCCGGCGAATACCCGCTCCTGTGCAATGAGTATTGTGGCCTTGGACATGACCACATGTGGAGCAAACTGACCGTGGTCGACCCGCAAAACTGGCATCCCGACAGGTAATGATCATGCTGGATACTGCCTCCAAAAAATTCGTTTTGTATCATTTCTGGGTGGCGTTCGCCGCCTTTGGCCTGGCCTCCGTGCTGGGCTTTTATCAGGTACTCGAACGCAGTGGCCTGTTACCCCTCATCGAATCCTCCCGCGTTTATTTTGCTTCCGTCAGTACCCACGGGGTGCTTATGGCATTCGTGCTGACGACGTTCTTCATCATGGGATTTGGCTACGCAACAGCCTGCAATGCCCTCAGGATGCCGCTGTGGAATCCCCGACTGGCCTGGGTCGGCTTCTGGCTGGCCGTTGCCGGAACCCTGCTGGCGGCAGTCCCGCTCTTGTCAGGCAAGGCGTCGGTACTCTACACCTTCTACCCCCCGATTCAGGCACACACCCTGTTTTACATCGGTGCAACCCTCCTGGTGGTTGGCTCCTGGGTGTGGTGTTTCATCATGATCAGGATGTACCTTGACTGGAAAAAACAGCACCCCGGCGCGACCGTTCCACTGCCCATGTATGCCACCACGGCCAACGCCATACTCTGGCTGTGGGCCAGTCTGGGAGTGGCACTTGAGGTGCTGTTTCAGTTGATCCCCTGGGCATTGGGGTGGGTGGATACGGTGGATCCCGGGTTGGCCAGAACCCTGTTCTCCTGGACGCTGCATCCCATCGTTTATTTCTGGCTGATACCCGCCTACATTGCCCTTTACAGTCGGGTGCCGCAGGCAGCGGGAGGCCGCCTGTTCAGTGATGAACTGGCCCGGGTTGCCTTTGTCATGTTGCTGGTGCTGAGCCTGCCCATCGGTTTCCACCACCTTTATATGGATCCGGAGCAAGGTTCCGGCTTCAAACTGGCCCACGCCGTCGGCACATTTCTGGTGGCCCTGCCGACGCTGCTCACCGGATTCACCGTCACTGCCTCTCTGGAAATGGCCGGACGAACCCGGGGCGGGGTGGGATTGATGGGATGGATCGGTGCCCTGCCCTGGCGAAATCCGGTTGTACTGGCAGCCCTGTTGTCGCTGCTGATGCTGATTGCCGGCGGATTTGGCGGGATTGTCAATGCCAGTTATGCCATGAACACAATGGTGCATAACACGGCATGGGTACCCGGTCACTTTCACCTGATTTTTGCCGGTACCACCGTCATTCTCTACATGGCCATAGCCTATGACCTCTGGCCCGGCTTGACTGGCCGCCAACTCCATTCCACCTCAGCTCCCTTGTTGCAACTCTGGACCTGGTTTATCGGTATTATCGTTCTGACCTCTCCATGGCACGTTCTGGGTCTTCTGGGACAACCGCGCCGAATCTCCAGCGTCACCTATAACAGCCTGCTGACACTGGCCTGGACGCCTTATGAGTTGGCCATGATCGTCGGAGGAGCCATCATGCTGGCATCAGCCTTGTTGTTCCTGCATATCCTGGCCAAATCGCAAAAAAAGGGGGTCATGGCTCCAGCATCAACCCTTGACCAGACGGATTCCGCTGAATCCGGGGCACCGGTGCATTCCCTGCTGAATGGTTTCAAGGTCTGGAACCTCGTCATACTGGTTTTGATGCTGGCTAACTACGGATATCCCATTCTCCAGTTTTTCCTGACCCGAACCTATGGCTCCGTTGCCTTTGGATACTAACCCATGCGTCGATTCATTCCTGTACTCAGCGTCGTAATGGCCTTTCACAGCCTGACCTCTGCCGCCGAACCGTCCTCCCAGGTAGCCTGGACAGCCGACACCCTTAATTTACTTAAACAGGCCAGCCTTGAACGTGGCCGAATCATGGCGGACAGTTGCGAGGCCTGCCACGCCGCTACCGACGAAAATGCCGCATCAGACTATCCCTATCTGGCCGGACAACGTGCGGCTTACCTGTTCAAGCAATTGAGGGACTACAAAAACGGCAACCGGATCAATGCCATAATGACCGGCATGGCGGCTCCCCTCAGCAATCAGGCAATGGCCGACATCGCAGCCTGGTACAGTCAACAGGTTCCCGCCGTCCCTGTCACGACCCCTGACAACTCCCTTGCAGCAACGGCGTCAGCATTGGTGGCGCGGGGTGATCCGGGCCGCCTGATAACGCCCTGCAGTGCCTGTCATACCGAATCGGCCGACAAGCCACTGGATAACCCGGTTCTGGCGGGCCAGAAAGCGGCCTATCTGGAAGATAGCCTGTTGGCCTACCAAACCGGCCATCGCCACAACGATACCTATCAACGCATGCGCCTGATTGCCAATTCGCTGACCCGTGACGAGATACACGGGTTGGCGGTTTACTACGCCAGCAGAACGCCGTCGCGCTGACATCAACCCCGCCCCAACCCCCATACCCGATCATGCGCGACACCGACAGCATTGAACCGGTTAATCTCGAATTTCCGGACGTACTCGCCTGCTCCTTTCACGACATCAAAAATTCGCTCGAACTGCTGTCCATCACCCTGGACAGCCTTTGCGAGAGCCTGCCTGAGTACCCACTCAAAAATGAACACCTTGGCTGCGTTCAATATGAGGTTTTACGGATCAGCAATACCCTCACCTACATGCTGGCGGTCTACAAAATGGAAAACCGGCAGTTTTTACTGGATACTAATCATAATTCAGTACATGAACTGCTTGAGGAAGCCGCATGCAAATACGGTCTTTTTACCCGCACGCTGGGTATATCCCTGGAAGTATGCTGTCCGGAAGACCTGATCTGGTACTTTGACCGCAATCTCATCTCCATCATACTGGATGAAACCCTCAACAATGCAAGCCGGTATGCCAGAGACAAGGTAAAAATATCCGCAACCTCCACTGAAAGCCTGATGACCTTATCCATCGAAGATAACGGGCCTGGATATCCTGAATCTTTTTTAACCATGTTCATGCAAAATACCGCAAAAATTAAAAAGATACACTTCAACAGAAACAGAACCGGTCTTGGAATTTAT
>CAIVXW010000076.1 GCA_903910005.1 uncultured Methylococcaceae bacterium | reverse complement strand
TACATCATTGCCGGACACGGCTTTTATACCTGGGGAGCGACAGTGAACGATGCCCTGCGGCATCTTGAGGCACTGGAGTTCCTGTTTGATCTGGAAACTCGTCTGGGAGGTCTGATAAAACCATGAGTATAGTGACCATCCACCCGGAAAACGATCCGTCCCGGGTCGAGATAATTCGCAACCACCCCGATATTGCGGAAAGACTGTGGGAAATAGGCGTCCTGTTTGAACGCTGGACTACTGACTCCATACTGGAATCCGACGCCGACGCGGAGTCCATCATCGCGGCCTATCGCAGTTCGATAGACCGTCTGATCAACCGCTATGAATTCAGAACAGTCGATGTCATCAGCGTCAATCCTGACCACCCGGAGCGGGTATCACTGCGTAACAAATTTCTGAGTGAACACACCCACGATGAATTTGAAGTCCGTTTCTTTGTGGAAGGACGCGGCCTGTTTTACCTGCACAGCCAGAATAAGGTCTACGTGGTCTTGTGCGAACAGGGTGATCTCATCAGCGTTCCTGACCTGACCCGGCACTGGTTCGACATGGGCGAATATCCCACCCTCAAGGTGATACGGCTGTTCACCACCCCTGAAGGCTGGGTTGCCCGGTTCACCGGCGATCCGATTGCCGAAAACTTTCCAAAATTTGAAGACTTCATGGCCCGTTACGCATGATCGCAGCGATACTGACTGACATAGAAGGTACCACCACTGCACTGTCCTTCGTCAAGGATGTGCTGTTTCCCTACTCCCGCAGCCACATCGCGTCCTTCCTGGACGCCAACCGGCACTCACCCGAGGTGGCGCAACTTTTGGCGGAGGCCAGACAACTGGCAGATTTGCCGGACAACGGCGATGACGCATTGCTGGTTGGTCGTCTGATTGAATGGATTGATCAGGATCGGAAACTGACACCGCTCAAAGCCCTGCAGGGCATGATCTGGGAGCAAGGCTATGTACGGGGAGAACTACAAGGCCACCTCTACCCTGAAGTGGCTGAGTGGCTGACAACCTGGCAACAGCAGGGCTATCGGCTCGGCATTTACTCCTCCGGTTCGGTTCATGCCCAGAAGTTGCTGTTTGCCCACACTCACCGGGGCGACTTGACCCCCCTGTTCTCCCACTATTTCGATACCCGGGTCGGTGCCAAACAGGCCGTCGATTCCTACCGCGAAATCAGCCGCCTGATGGCGTGTACACCGGATGCCCTCCTGTTCCTGTCTGACATGCCGGGCGAACTCAATGCGGCCCGTGAAGCCGGTCTGGCCACCTGCCAACTGATCCGGGCTGCGGTCGGACAATCCGCCGCGCAGGAAGAACCAATCCACCCCGTCGCCCATGATTTCAGCGACGTCAACCGATTGCTGCAAGCGAGTACCCAATCCATGACCTTTCCCTCTCCCTAAATCACGGGCATCGATCAATTCCCTGTATGTCAGTTCCGGAAGTTCATCGATGCCCATGCCGGTTTGATTACTCCCATGACTGAGAATTCAGAGTATATGAGCATAGAATCTGCCAAACCAGAGCGTAGCATTACCCATCACCAGCCTGATCCGCAAAAACAGGCACCCTGCCTGTCCCGTCGCGGGTTTCTCACCCGGGTCGGCGCGGCGGCAGCGGGCGCACTCCTGTTGCCATCGGCAGAGGCCTTTGCCAGGAGCATGAGCCACGACAGGACACTGGTATTTCATAACACCAATACGGATGAAGAGTTGAGTATTGTCTGCAGCCCCAGGCAACATTATGACCGCCGGATACTGCAACGCTTCAACGAATTCCTGCGGGATCACCATACCGACCAGGTACACAATATGGATCCCGCCCTGATCGACCTGCTGTATGCCATATCGGTGTTTACCGAGAGCAGTGGCGTGTTCAAGGTCATCTCCGGGTATCGTTCCCCTGAAACCAATCACAAACTCCGCATGATGAGCCATGCGGTAGCCGAACACAGCCTGCACATGCAGGGCAAGGCCATTGACTTCAGAATGGACGACATAGGAACCCACACCATACAGCGGGTCGCCCTGGCCTTGCAGCAAGGTGGAGTGGGCTACTATCCCCGCTCGGATTTTGTCCATCTCGACACCGGCACCATACGGGCCTGGTGAATCCTGTCGGCCAACGGATCTTGGCCAAACTCAAACGCGGTGTACCTGTAAGGGGTGGTGAGAAGAGTTTCTACCAACTGTTTGGTGAAAGCGCAAAAACCACCCTCAAACGGGAACTGCCGTAAGACGGGACAGCCGCCAAACCCAGTGGATTACGGACAGCTGTCTTTTTTCGCTGTCGGGGAAGGGGGAGTTCGCCCATCTGATCCACCCGCCATGAACACAAGTCCGGCAATTCCCGATCACACAACCGCCTCGGCGCCGTCGTTCCATCGGCTCGCCTAACCCCGTCATTCTGGATGACCGTCGGTGCCCGCAGACGGGATGCCGTCAAGCCGCGACCGTTTCGGTACCTGTGGCCTGCATTGCCTTGTGAGCCCTTTCTGCATCCAGCAGGGCCACCAGAGTCTCCGTATCGGTCTCGGGCGAAGCCTCTGTCGGTGTGCTGCAAGTGCCCGTTGAAGACCCTTTGCTGTCTTTTTCTGCAACCGTGCCAGCAGCTCAGGGTGGATGCTACACACACCTACACCACACCCTGCACCCCTCACCACGCTAATCCACAGGAGCCCCCCATGATCTACCCCCGCCAATTCAACACCGCCGGTCCCTGCAAGGCTGACAAGCACTATCAAATCGACCCGCTGGCCCGTATCGACCATCTGGACGTGCTGGCACTGATCCGGGATGAACGCTATTTCGTGCTGCACGCGCCCCGGCAAACCGGCAAAACCACCTCGTTGCTGGCTCTGATCCGCTACCTCAATGCCACCGGCGACTACCGGGCGGTGTACGCCAACATCGAAGGGGCGCAGACGGCCCGGCATGATGTGGCCCTGGGTATCGGGGCGGTCATCCAGGTGCTGGCCCGGCAGATCGAGTGTGATACCGGCGAGACCCGGATGATTGACTGGTTGCAGCAACACCGGCAGGACAATCCCAACGATGTACTGACCGCCATGCTGACAGCCTGGGTACGGCTGGACGACAAACCCGCCGTCCTGATGCTGGACGAAGTCGATGCTCTGGTGGGCGATACCCTGATTTCGTTACTGCGGCAACTGCGTTCCGGTTACCCGGAACGCCCGGCCCGTTTCCCGCAAAGTGTGAT
>CAIVXW010000075.1 GCA_903910005.1 uncultured Methylococcaceae bacterium | reverse complement strand
CAGTTCCATCGGGGCCGGTTTGCTGCAGGCCGATTTATCCAAAAGTGTCGAATATACCGTCATCGGTGTCAGCGTGGCCCTGGTGCTGGGATTGATGTTGCGCTGGCTGCGGGGACTGGCCAGCATCAGTCCGTCGGCCTGACTTCAGCGAAAGGACTCGACATGGGCGCATTATCCACCGTTCGTCTCGCAGGCAGGCCCGCCGACCTGATGCGTGCTGCAGGTCTTTCGGTATGTGGCCTGCTGGCACTCAGTGCCTGGCTTACCACGTTCGGAGTTACCCTGACCACGCTGGTTCTGCTGATCGCCCTGTTCTACCTGCTGGTCAGACCCGAGGTTCGTCGCGATTCCATGGTGGTGGTTGCAACCGTCTGGGTACTGTTTATTGCCGCCCGAACCCTCTATCCCGATCCGCTGGAGCAGGACACGGTTGCGGCCCGCTGGCACGATGCAGGCAGTTGGTTGCAACTGATCGCATTTCTGCCGGTGGCGTGGTTCGTACGCGGCAATATCCGACACATCAGCATTATTCTGCTGCTGGCGCTGACGGGCCTGGTATTGGGGCTGCTGTTCAAATCACATTGGTCGGACATTCTCAACAACCCCATACACAACCGAACCGGTTTTCATCTCACCATTGCCTACAGCGGTTTCATCCACAGCATTGTCATACTGGGCCTGATCGTTTTCGCTCCCCGACTGTTTCAGTCGCCCAGTCTTTTGCTCCGTCTGGTGTGGGTGCTGCTTCTGGTTCTGTCAAGCTATGCCATATTGGTCAGCCAGTCCCGGCAAACCTGGCTCATGGACAGTATCCTGATACCGTTGGCAATGGGAGCGGTGTACCGTTCAGGCCTGCGTTCCGCCCTTCAACCGGCACGCGGCACACGCTGGCCTGCTCTCCTCGCCGTATCCCTGATTCTGGGTCTGGTGGCACTCAACCACAAACTGGTCGTACGGCGCCTGCATGAGGAGCAAACCGTGGTCGGCTCAATTCTGGCCCGGCAACAACCGGAGCAAATTCCCAAAACATCGTTCGGGTATCGGTACAATGTACTGGTTTTTGGCTACCGGAAATGGCTGGAAAGACCCTGGATTGGCTGGGGAACCGGATCATCCAAGTACTTTATTGAACACAGCGGCGACCCGCTGTTGATCTATCAGGAAGCGGGCAAACCGACCACCTGGCTACGCCATTTCCATAACCTGTATCTGGAGATACTGATACGCTACGGTATCCTGGGCATGGCTTTTTGCGGAGCCATCGCCCTGATACTGGTAAAAACCCTGATGCGTGCCAGCAAGGCCGGGGCTATTCCGCCGGATTACCGGGTGTTTTTTCTGGCCAGTTTCGCGATGATGGCGGTGTACTCACTGTTTGGCTTTCCCCTGCTGCATCCGGACGGGCGCAGTTTCGTCATCCTTTTTGCCGGACTGGCCTATTCGTTTCACTACCGTAGTACGTCTTCCGGATAACAATTCCTCATGCACATCGTACTTTTCATGCCGGATTTCGGCGGTGGGGGCGTGGAACGCAACCTTGTCTATCTGGCGAATGGACTCAGTCAATCGGGCCATACCGTCAGCTTGCTGGCTCCCGGTGGGCATCAACCCTTCATGGAACAACTGGCCGGAACCGTCAACCGCATCGTATTGTCCAGCCGTGACGATGCCGACCGGGTCAGTGGCCTGCAGCAGTTCATTGAGACCTGCCAGCCCGACTGGGTGTTGACCGGACAACTGAATGATCACCGTCTGGCAGCCCTGACCCGACAACGGTTGGGCAACCGCTCGACCTGCCGTTTCGTGGCTTTTGTCGGTACCCCATTGCTGCACATGATCGAGCAGCGTCACCGTCTCCCCCTGACCCGCTGGCTGCGGCGGCGTGCCGTGGTTCGATCACTGGGCGATCACCCCCGCTTCATTGCCAACGCCCGTGGTGTCGCCGCCGATCTGGCCCGACTGACCGGCCAGCCGGTCAGTGACATTGCGGTGGTACCCAATCCGGCCATTCCGCCCAATCTGGATGAACTGAGCCAGCAACCGGTGACGCATCCCTGGTTGCAAACCCGCGATATTCCGGTTGTGATGGGCATCGGACGCTTGTCGCGGGCCAAGGATTTTCCCACCCTTCTCCGGGCTTTTGCCCGGGTACGACAGGCACGTCCAGCCCGACTGATCATCCTGGGTTCAGGGCGACAAAAAGCCAAACTGGAAAAACTTGCAGCCACACTCAACATCCAGCCGGATGTTGATTTTCCCGGTTTCGTGGGCAATCCCTACGCCTGGCTGGCCCGGGCAGCGGTCTTCGCACTCAGTTCACGCTGGGAAGGCTGCCCCAATGTGCTGATCGAAGCACTGGCCGCAGGCACGCCGGTGGTAGCCACTGACTGCATCAGCGGGCCTGCCGAGATACTGCAGGATGGCCGCTACGGCCCGCTGGTTCCAGTAGGGGATGATCCGGCATTGGGTCAGGCCATCCTGAACACCCTGCAAGACCCCCTGCCGCCTGATTTGTTACGGGAAGCCGCCCTGCCCTACCGGATCGCAGCAGCGACCCAAGCCTTCATTCGCATTCTGGACGCCTCACCCGCATGACTGACATTCCTCATCGTCTGGCCCTGTTTCTTTCCTTTTCCGGCACCGGCGGGGTGGAGCGCATGATGCTCAACCTGATACCGGAATTGCTGCAAGCCGGTGTCGCGGTCGATCTGCTGACGGTCAACCGCAATCCCCTGCCACCCGATCTGACCCGACTGGAACACCCCGGCCTGCGGCTCATGCCGCTGGGGGTTCGCCATACCGTGCAGGCCCTGCCCGGGCTGATCCGCTATCTGGGGCGGGAAAAACCGGCCGTACTGCTGGCGGCCAAGGACAGGGCCATACGTACCGCCATTGTCGCCCGCAGTTGGTCCGGTCATCGGGTGCGACTGGCTGGCAAACTGGAAACACACCTCTCGGCAGCCCTGGCTCACCGCTCCCCCCTGATGCGGATGGTACGGACACACCCCATGCGCTGGCTTTATCCGCACCTGGATGTGCTGATCGTCAATGCCCGGGGAGTCGCCGAAGATGCCCTGCAGTTGACCGGACTGCCACCGGAGCGGATTCATGTCATTCACAATCCGGTCATCACCCCGGCGGTCTTCCGTCAAAGCCAGGAACCTGTGGCGCATCCCTGGTTCAGTGATCCAGCCATTCCGGTGATACTGGGAGCCGGTCGGCTGACCCGGCAGAAGGATTTTGCCACCCTCATCCAGGCCTTTGCCCGCCTGCTGGAGCGGCGTCAGGCTCGCCTGGTCATTCTGGGTGAAGGTCGTGAACGCCCTCTGCTGGAACAACTGATCAGGGAAGCCGGAATCGGGGCGAATGTCTGGCTGGCCGGCCATGTCGATAACCCCTACGCTTACATGGCCAGGGCCAGCCTGTTTGCCCTGTCGTCGCGCTGGGAGGGTTTGCCCAATGTGCTGGCAGAAGCCATGGCTCTGGGGATACCGGTCGTCTCAACCGACTGCCCGAGTGGTCCCGATGAGATTCTGGCGGGTGGTCGCCTGGGCCAACTGGTTGCAGTGGGCGACAGCGAAGCACTGGCCACTGCCCTGTTTGACGCCCTGGCAAATCCGCAACCAACTGACCGGTTACGGCAGGCGGTGGCAGACTACCACGCCCGGGCCAGTGCCGAACGGCATATTGCGGTTCTGGGACTGAATACCTCCCGCACCGACTGACCTACCGCGAATCACGCTCATGCTTCTGTCCCTCAAATACAATTTTCTGTTCGTCCACATCGCCAAAACCGGCGGCACCAGTGTACGTGACTCACTGAGCCACTATAAATGGCGTGATCCTTACCGCGTACCCCAATACCTGTGCAGCCGGATCAGTGCCCTGACCGGGCATAAAATCGGGGCCAAATTCCCGCGTCATGCCAAGGTTGTCGCTGCCCGCGAAATGCTGCCTCGTGAGGTATTTGAGCGGTTATTCAAGTTTGCCTTCGTGCGTAATCCGTGGGATTTACAGGTCAGTTCCTGGCACCATCTGCGCCGGGAACGGCCGCACCTGATCGCACACACGCATGAATTTGCAGACTTTTTGCGCTGGAAATTCGATCCCGCCCGTCCGGCCCAATACCACGCCGACATGTCGACCGAACGGCAAATCGACTACCTGATCGACCTGGACGGCCAGGTGATTGTCAATTTCATTGGTCGTTATGAAACCCTGACTGATGACTTCAGTACGGCCTGCCAGCGCATCGGTATCCCCTGCCCTCGTCTGGAACACGCCCGCAAGGCCACTGATCGCGGCAGGGACTACCGCACCTATTACACCGATACCACCGCCGAATGGGTGGCCCGGCATTACCGGCGCGACATTGAGCAGTTCGGCTACCGGTTCGATCACCCCTGAGACATTGCCAGCATGACGTCCTCCCTTTTCCCCTCGTTACACGTTATCGGCAGCCGACAAATGGGCGGAGCCGAGCAGTTTTGTCTGCGTCTGGTACGCGCACTGCACCAGGAGGGTCAGCCTGTGACCCTTGCCATGCGGCCTGCCAGTCCACTGGCTCAGGCCGTGCAATCCGATACGATTGAACACATACCCATCGGTTTGGCGAATGGCTGGGACTTATGGTCGTTGTGGCAAATAGGCCGCCTGGTGGCGGCACGCAAACCGGCCATTGTCCAGACCTATATGGGGCGTGCTACCCGGCTGACCCGGTTACCGCGCCAGGGTCATAGCGTCCATGTTGCCCGTCTGGGCGGGTTTTACCGGATAGACGGCTATTATCGCCATGCCCATGCCTGGGTCGGCGTTTCCCGCAATGTGTGTGATTACATGGTGCAGCAAGGGCTACCCGCCCAACGGGTATTCCGCATCGGCCATTTTGTGCCTCCACCCGTTCTGCTCAGTGAGGCAGAAAAAAACAGGCTGCGTCTGGAGGCAGGGATTCCCGATTCAGCCTGGCTGCTGTTCGCCCTGGGCCGTTTTGTCGAGAAAAAAGGCTTTCAGGATTTGCTGGCAGCCTTTGCCCAACTGCCTGCGACCCTGGCAGGCCGCCCCCTGCATCTGATGATTGCTGGCGATGGCCCTTACCGTGAGGCCTTAAAGGCTCAGGCCCGCCAGTTGAATCTGACATCGCGTCTGTACTGGCTGGGCTGGCAGCAGGCTCCCGGCTGTTACTATGCCCTGGCCGATGTGTTTATCTGCCCATCGCGCCACGAACCACTCGGCGTGGTGCAACTGGAGGCCTGGAATTACCGCCTGCCCATGGTGACAACGGCAACGGACGGGGCTGAAGAACTGGTCACCGATCAGGACAACGCCCTGGTTTGTCCGGTGGCCGATCCGGACGCGCTGGCCGGGACGCTCCTCACCCTGTTGCAAAGTCCGGAGGCAGACCGGCAGGCATTGGGCGAAAGCGGCTATTCCCTGTTGCAGCAGCGTTTCAGCCGGGATGCCATCGTCAGGCAGTACCTGGAACTGTACGGCCAACTGACCGGAATTTGACCTAACGTGAATTTGGGATAAATGGCGAGTGGCGCGGCCATCCTGGCCGCGTGGCAGGCAGATGATGAGTGGCTAGTGGCGCGGCCCGCGCTCCCGGCATACCACTCGCTATTCACCACTTACCATTCACCCCGTCCTTAACCTGAACCGACGTTAACCCATGCGTATCCTGATCATCCGGCTCGGTGCCATTGGCGATGTCATCATGGCCCTGGGATTGATCCCGGCCCTGAGGGCTCGCTATCCGGAAGCCCGCATTGACTGGCTGACCGAATCAACCCAGGCCGATCTGTTACGGCATCACCCTGACCTTGACACCCTGCATCTGTGGCCACGTCGACAGTGGCGTGCCCTGCGCCAGCGCGGTCATTATGGCCAGTTCTGCTCTGAGGCAGGTCAATTGATCCGGACATTGCGGGGGATTCGCTATGATCTGGTACTGGATTTACAGGGATTATTGAAAAGTGGCCTCTGGGCCTGGCTGTCAGGCGGCAAGCGGCGCGTCGGGCTGGGTTCACGTGAGGGGAGCCAGTGGCTCATGACCGAAACCCTGAACCGACACAGCGATAGCCGTCTGATCGGCAAGGAGTACCGCAAACTGGCGCAGTTTCTGGGAGCGGGAGCAGAGGATTTCAGGCCGGTTATCGGACTGGATGCGGATGACATCGCCAGTGCCAACCAATGGCTGCAGCAGTTGGGCCGATCCTGTCCAGGCATCATGGTGGCCCCCTTTACCACCCGTCCCCAGAAACACTGGTTTGCTGATCGCTGGTTGGCGGTGGCGGATGCCCTGTGTCGGCAAACCGGACAACCCGTCCTGTTGCTGGGCGGGCCGGGTGATGCGGAACAGGCGGCTCACTGGGTCGACGCATCCGGTGGTTCCCTGACCAGTCTGGTTGGCCAGACCCGGTTGGGTGAGGCTGCCGCCCTGATCGCCCGGGCCGACCTGCTGATGGGGGTCGACACCGGGCTGACTCACCTCGGCATGGTGTTGGGTACCCCCACCCTGGCCCTGTTTGGTTCCACCCGCCCTTATCTGGAAACCGAAAACCCGAACGGCAAGGTGCTGTACCACCCGCTGGCCTGTTCGCCCTGTCGGCGTCATCCCACCTGCGAGGGCCGGTTTGACTGCATGGCCCGGCATGAGGTTGACAGCGTGCTGGCCGAGGCCAGTGCCTTGCCTGGCAGCAGGTCAGTAACAGCCGTTTCGTCTTCTCCCGCCATCACGAGGTATCCCCCATGACCGATGCCGAACCGACCCACCGGATGGCATCGCCGGGTATTTGGCCAGGGGATGCTCCCGTTAAAGTCATGCACATTGAATGGGGACGTCATCTCTACGGGGGAGCCCGACAGGTGGCTTATCTTCTCAATCATCTGCCGGGTGAAGCCGGTACCCATCATCTGGTCGGCGGCGACGGTGCTGCCATCCTGGCTGCGGTGGTCAATCCGGCCATTCACAAACACGCCCTGCCTTTTGCAGGCGACCTTGATCTGGCCAGCATCCAGCGTCTGCGTGAGCTGATACGGCAGACCCGGCCCGACCTGCTGCACATCCACAGTCGCCGGGGCGACTGGCTTTGCGCCCTGGCCGGCTGGCTGGAGCGGGTTCCCATGGTTTATAGCCGCCGGGTTGATAACCCGCCCAACTGGCTGGAACGCCACGGCAAGTTTCCGCTGTTTCAGCGGGTGATTACGATCTCTGCGGGAATACAGGCGGTTCTGCTTGAAGCCGGTCTTGATCCGGCACAAATCGTGTGCATACCCAGTGCGGTTGATACCCGTCGCTACAGACCGGAGGGCGCGGATCGCGTCCGGTTCCGGGCCGAGTTCGGGTTACGGGAGCAGGCACTGGTCGTGGGTATGGTGGCCCAGCTCATTCCGCGCAAGGGCCATCAGGTTTTGTTTGCTGCCCTGCCGGAGGTGCTGGCCCGTTATCCGGACGTTACGGTATTGCTGTTTGGTCAGGGACCGCTGGCTGATTCGCTTGCCGCTACCATCAACCGCAATGGCTGGCAGGAACGGGTACGGCTGGCCGGTTTCCGCCCGGACATGGAACGCCTCATGCCCTGTCTTGATGTGCTGGTACACCCGGCTGCCATGGAAGGGTTGGGAGTCTCCCTGCTGGAAGCCGCCTCAGCCGGTGTTCCCGTCATTGCCAGCCGGGTCGGTGGTATTCCCGAGGTGGTCATACCCGGCCTGACCGGCGAACTCATCGCTCCAGGTGACAGCCAGACCCTGCGCGAACACCTGCTGCGGTTTGTTGGTGATCCGGCCCTGCGCCAGGCCTGCGGCAGTGCCGGTCGCACCCGGGTCGTGGAATGCTTTTCCATCGACCGCATGGTGCGGGACAACTGCCGGGTGTATGAAGCAGTGCAACAGGCGGCGGGTACTGCTCAGCGTTGACCCAGCAAATACCCCAGCCACAGGCTTGAGAGTTTTTCCTGTACCGAATTTTGACGCAGACGGGCACTGAGGTTGGGAAAATCAACCCGATCCAGTTCCTGATCCTGGTTGTAACAGGAGTAGATGAATTCCTCCTTGCCGGTTTCCGGATCGACATGCTTGCAGAGGCATTGGGCGCACACCCCTTTCATCATGCACTGCATGGGCGAATTGATCGAGCCAATGGCATGATGATGGGGCTTGAGATACGGTGCCAGTGTGCTGTAACGGGCCTCCTTGACCGCTGCCATCATCCGGTCTGAACCAATCACGATCAGGTGATCGACCTCATCCAGACAGAGTTCGGTACTGCCCAGCTCTCCCTTGCCGTAAGCAATCAGAGCCTGGATGATATTGCCGACCACGCTTTTGTCCTGTGGGCGAGTGGTCGGAATCGGTCTGGAATCGGGTGTCTGGTCGACCGCCCAGACAATGACATCCGAGGCCGCTTCAATATCCTCCACCTTGAATACGTCGTCGGGTTTGCGATACCCGGCAAAGTAGAGTACCCGGTTCCCGGCCGCCCGCAGGGCTTTGCCAATCGAGAACAGCACGGCGTTGCCCAGCCCGCCGCCGATCAGAAGAACCGTTTTGCCTACCGGTATCTCGGTTGGAGCACCGGTGACGCCCATTACCACCACCGGGTCTCCCGGTTTCCACTGTGACAGCAGCCGTGACGAGGAACCCATTTCCAGCGCGATCAGGGAAATCAGACCCTGCGCCTTGTCCACCCAGGCACCGGTCAGGGCCAAGCCCTCAGCGGTCAGCACCGTACCTTCCACGACCGGAGCCAGAGCCTCGAAATTCTGCACCCGGTAGAACTGACCCGGGCAAAAATGGCGGGCAGCCAGCGGTGCCCGCACGATGACTTCGATGATGGTGGGAGTGATCCGGTTGATTGCAACCACCCGGGCCTGCAGTTTGTCATCCAGACGCTGCTGCAATGCCCGCAAGGCACACTCGCGTTCGGCCTGACCGGCCGGTTCCAGTCGGGCCAGTTCATCGCTGAACAAGCGGACGATATAGGGATAGCCGTCCTTTGCACTGGCCATGGCCCGCACCACGTTGCCGGCATAAACCGGGTGGTTGTCGCCGTAAAAGGTGATGAACTTGTGGTGACGCCGGTAGGAGGTAAAGGGCGAGGGCTTGCCCAGTTTGGGCCACTCGGCGTCGTTGACCGGTTCCAGTTCGGGCATGTCGTCCGGTCCCTGGGGTTCGTGACGCTGGTAAAACTTCCGGTTCATCACGAAACTGTCCGGGTGTTCCGATTCGTAGATGGTATTGGGTGAGGTGCCTGCGGCCACGAACAGGCTTCTGAGCGAAACCTCCCGTTCGCCGGATGGAACCCATCGCCCCTCCTGCAAGGCCAACTGCTCAAACCGTACCGCCCTGAGGTGACCGTATTGATCTTCCAGGGCTTCCAGCGGACTCATCCCCTCAGCCAACAGGATGCCTTCGGCCATGGCTTCGGCGATTTCCTCATGATTTTGCCGGTAGGCCGGTGAATCCTTGATGCCCTTGCGGTAAAACAGGGTTACGCCGCCCCAGGCATCCAGCAGCGGCAGAAAATCAGGCGTTTCCCCGGCGGCACGGGCACGTTGCCGTTCGAAGGCAATGGCCTGGCCGTGGGCCAGAAACTCATCCAGAATTTCCAGTTCTTCCGGGTCGTAGCCGGCACGGAGCGAGGTTTCCCCGTAGAGGGCGGACAGCTTGCGATAACGGTTCAGAATCTTCTCAACCTGAACCGGATAATAGGCCAGCACTTCGGTGCAGGTGTCGATGCCGGTCAGACCGCCACCGATCACCCCGGCCGGCAGCCGAACCTGCAGGTTGGCCAGCGAGGATTCCTTGGCGGCTCCGGTGAGTTGCAGGGCCATAAGGAAATCCGACGCCTTGCGGATACCCCGGATCAGATTGTTTTTGAGTTCGATCACCGTGGGTTTACCGGCACCCGAGGCAATGGCGATGTGGTCAAAGCCCATATCCCAGGCCTCGTTGATGGTCAGGGTGCCGCCGAAACGCACTCCGCCGTAGCAACGGAAACTGGTGCGACGCAGCAGGTTAAGGTAGATGACCTTCAGGAAATTCTTGTCCCAGCGTACCGTAATCCCATACTCGGCCACACCGCCAAAACCCAGCATGATGCGCTGATCAAGGGCCTCGTACAGTTCGCGGAAATCCCGGACCGGTTGCGGCGGGGTGGTGGCGTCACCGGTCAGTTCGACCGGCAGGGGTTCGATTTTGAGTCCATCAATACCCACGACGCCGAATCCTTCGTTGACCAGGTAATGGGCCAGGGTATAACCGGCCGGGCCCATCCCGGCAATCAGTACGTTTTTGCCGTTGTACGGCAGGGCGTGGGGTCGCTTGATGTTGAGTGGATTCCAGCGGGTCAGCAGGCTGTAGATTTCAAACCCCCAGGGCATGAACAACACATCCGTCAGGACGCTGGTTTCAATCTGTGGAATGTTGACCGGCTCGGTTTTCTGGTAGATGCAGCCCTTCATGCAGTCATTGCAGATACGGTGCCCGGTTCCCGGACACAGGGGATTGTCGATGGTAATGAGGGCCAGTGCCCCGATGTTGTCGCCCTGACGCTTGACCAGGTGCATTTCCGAAATTTTTTCCTCCAGCGGGCAGCCGGTAATGGTCACCCCCAGCGGATTGGTCTTGAAGCCGGCGTCCTTGCGGTTACGCATGCCCTTGGAGCAGGAATCGGTATCGCGGTCGTGGCAATAAATGCAGTGGTCGACTTCATACAAAACCCGCCGCTCGGGAAAGCGGGGGTCGGTCAGACCAAAACCATCGCGACGGCGGCGATGAGCCTCCGGTGTTGCCCAGGCCGAATAGCCATCCCGCTCGACGGTTTGATGATGCACCAGATGATCGAAGTCGGTTTTGCCGGGAAATCTGAAACTGACCCAATCGGCAACCTCGGCCTGACAGTCCGGTTGGGTCAGGGCCAGACAGGCCCAGCGACGTATGAGTTCCAGCAAGGCATCGACCAGCCCGGCCTCATCCAGTGCCTGTTCGTCGGCAAACTGCCCCGAAGCCGCCAGGGCGGCACGCCAGTCGGCCAGCGGTAGTCCGCCGGTATCACCGCTGGCCAGGCGGTCTGCCGCCGTCAACAAACTCACTGCCAGTTCGGCTACGGCCGCTTCGCGGTCATGAGCCAGGCGGTCTGCCGCTATCAGGGTCGCACACAGTTGATTGAAGCGGTGGCGCAGCCGGGGGGCATCCCACTGGGCGGGATTGTCTTTTTTGTAGCGGGCCGCCAGTTTTTCGATGATCCGGCTGCGAAAGGCAAAAACCGTATCGAAATCGCCGGTGATTTCTGCTCGTTGCCGGTCGTGATCCCGGGTCACACCAAACAAGCGGGCTACGAACCGTCCCACTTCGGGGGCCATGCGAACCAGCAAATCGGAAACCGCTTCGGGCGAAAGGCTGTCAGCAGCGGCACGCCAGGCCGCAAATTCGGCATACAGTGCCGGTTGCGTCGCCTTTAATTCGGCGTCGAAGCAGGTAGACAGGCGGGCCAGTTGCAGGGGATCATGCAGGTCGGCATAGCTGAATCCGGCAATACCGGGTTGCAGGGATGCGGCAGTCAGAACATGGGGTGAGGCGTCGGGAGCAGTCTGGTTCATGAAATGTACTGAAACGGGTTGAGTCAATGAGGACGGGGACAGGCTCGATACCGCCGAACCTGATGCCTGTCAAACAGGGGGCATATTATGGCAAAAGAGCCGGGTTCCGGCACGACCCTTTAGGGTGCCAGCACGGTAACAGGTTTGAGGCGAGTCCATTCGAGTGGATACTGTCCAGACAGGACAGCCCGGGTGGCAAGAAAATACCGGCCTGGCGTTTG
>CAIVXW010000074.1 GCA_903910005.1 uncultured Methylococcaceae bacterium | reverse complement strand
AGTTTTCAAATTGCGCCCGTATGTCCGGCGAGGCATTGAACAAGACCCAGTGGTCGCCGTCCCCGCTGACGGCAATGGAGGACTGGGTTCGCGCCCGCCCCTTCAGGCTGCCGGAACGCAATCCCTGGCACTGGGCACAGTTGCAGTTCCACTGCGGGAAGCCGCCGCCGGCTCCAGCTCCCAAAACCCGTATTCTCATGGTGGTGTACTCCTGGCAGGCCTCAGGTGGTCATAACGAAAACGGGGTGTCGCATGGCTGCGACCCCCCGTTCAGCGGACACTCAACCGTTAATCAACGGTTGTAGATGTACATGGTCACTTCAAAGCCGAAACGCAGGTCGGTGAAGCTCGGTTTTTCCCAGCGCATGTCGGACTACCTCCAGTAAAGCTGATTGATATAGTAGTGGAGCCAAAGCTATTTTGACCTCGGCAAAAGTATACGTTTACGGTGGGGGCAAAGCAACCACGGGCTTGATCCCTGCGGGCATCTTCATTCACACAACCGCGCAGGTCGGGCACGCAGGATCCTTCCGGAATCGCAGTTCCCGCCATTCACAGTGCAGGGCGTCAAACAGCAGCAAACGCCCGACGGGGGAGGTGCCGATGCCAAGCAGCAGTTTAATGGCTTCCATGGCCTGCATGCTGCCCAGGATGCCGGGCAGCGGGGCCATAACCCCGTTACGGGCGCAGCTTTCCGCACGTTCGGCCTGATCGGGGTAGAGGCAGTTGTAACAGGGGCTGTCAGGCCGCCTCGGGTCAAAGACGGTCAGTTGACCGTCAAAGCGGATGACGGCGGCAGAAACCAGCGGTTTGGCCTGCCTGACGCACACCCTGTTCAGCATGAATCGGGTGGTAAAGTTGTCAGAGCAGTCCAGCACCACATCCACACGGCCCACAATATCGTACAATTCCGTCTCGTCCAGGCGATGCGGAAGGGTTGTCACCGCACTGTCCGGATTAAGGGCCGACAGCGAACGAGTGGCTGAATCGGTTTTGCGTAACGAGATGTCGGGCGTGGCATGGATGATCTGGCGTTGCAGATTGGATAAATCGACCTGATCGTCGTCGTTGATCGTCAGATGGCCGACACCGGCAGCAGCCAGGTACAGGGCAACCGGTGAACCCAGGCCACCCAGACCCACAATCAGGGCCCGGCTATCCAGGAGCCGTTGCTGGCCCTCAATGTCCACTTGCGGAAGAAGTATCTGACGGCTATACCGCAACAATTGCGAGTCATTCATGGCAAGGCAATTTTTTATGTGATGGGTCTTTGATTATCCATCATTTGCCTCTATAATGCGCCCCTTCATTTGCAGGCGCGTAGCTCAGTTGGTTAGAGCACCACCTTGACATGGTGGGGGTCGTTGGTTCGAGTCCAATCGCGCCTACCAGAATTCCATAAAGCATCCTCGCGGTGCTTTTTTTGTTGCCCGTCGTATGGGGTACCCAGTGAGTGAGGATTGAAGCCCGATGCCCGTAATTACACTGCCGGATGGCTCCAGCCGGACGTTCCCGGTTTCGGTGACGGTCATGGAGGTAGCCGCCAGCATTGGGTCCGGTCTGGCCCGGGCGGCCCTCGCCGGACGAGTCAACGGTCATCTGGTTGACGCCTCGCACGTCATTGAAGACGATGCCACTCTGGCCATTGTCACCGGCAAGGATCCGGAAGGTCTGGACATCATTCGTCACTCCACGGCGCATTTGCTGGCCCAAGCCGTCAAGTCGCTTTACCCGGCTGCCCAGGTCACCATAGGCCCTGTGGTCGAAAACGGATTTTATTACGACTTTGCCTATGATCGCCCCTTCACGCCCGAGGATCTGTCCGCCATCGAAAGGAAGATGGAAGAACTCGCGACGGCGGCCCAGCCGGTCATTCGCACGGTTTCCGGACGCGATGAGGCCATCAATTTCTTCATGAGTCAGGGCGAGGCGTACAAGGCGGAAATCATTCGGGAAATTCCTGAAGATCAACCCCTGTCGCTGTACTCCCAGGGTGAATTCACCGATCTGTGTCGGGGTCCCCACGTGCCGGATACAGGGCGACTCAAAGCTTTCAAATTGATGAAGGTGGCCGGTGCCTACTGGCGTGGTGATGCACGCAATGCCGTGTTGCAGCGTATCTATGGAACTGCCTGGACTGACAAAAAGGAATTAACCGCCTACCTGCAGCTTCTGGAAGAAGCCGAGAAGCGGGATCATCGCAAAATTGGCAAAACCCTGGATCTCTTCCATACCCAGGAAGAAGCCCCCGGCATGGTTTTCTGGCATCCCAACGGCTTTGCCCTGTACCAGCAGGTCGAACAGTACATGCGGCGCATCTTCCGTGAGTATGGCTATCAGGAAATTCGCTGCCCCCAGATACTGGACGTCGGACTGTGGAAAGCCTCGGGCCACTGGGACAATTTCCAGGAAAACATGTTCTTCACGGCCTCGGAAAACCGGGAGTATGCCGTCAAGCCAATGAATTGCCCAGGCCATGTTCAGGTATTCAGGCAGCACCTGCGCAGTTACCGTGAACTGCCGATCCGCTTTGGCGAATTTGGAACCTGTCACCGCAACGAGCCGTCCGGTACCCTCCACGGCATCATGCGGGTACGCAGTTTCAATCAGGATGATGGCCATATTTTCTGCACCGAGGAACAGGTTCAGGATGAGGTGACCGGATTTATAACCGCCCTGCGCCGGGTTTATGCCGATTTTGGCTTCACCGACATTCAATACAAACTGTCCACCCGTCCCGCCAAACGTCTGGGAGCTGATGCGGTATGGGACAAGGCGGAGGCAGCCCTCACCGCCGCCCTTGAATCCCAGGGTATCGACTACGTGCTGCAACCGGGTGAGGGTGCCTTCTACGGCCCCAAGATCGAATTTGCCCTGAAGGACGCCATCGGTCGTATCTGGCAGTGTGGCACCATCCAGGTTGACTTCATGATGCCGGGTAGACTCGGGGCTGAATATGTGGGCGAAGACAACAGTCGCCATGTCCCCGTGATGCTGCACCGGGCCATTGTTGGCTCACTGGAGCGGTTCATCGGCATCCTGATCGAACACCATGCCGGGTATTTTCCGCTCTGGCTGGCTCCGGTTCAGGCAGTGGTTTTAAACATCACCGACAGGCAACTGCATTATGCCAGTGCAGTCTGTGAGGTATTGAATACCCAGGGTCTGCGGGTTAAAACTGACTTGAGAAACGAAAAAATCGGCTTTAAAATCCGCGAACATACCCTGCAGCGTATACCCTATCTGTTGATCGTGGGCGAGAAGGAAATGGCGTCAAATACCGTTTCAGTTCGTACCCGGAGCGGCCAGGATCTGGGTAGCCTGGATTGTTCTGAACTGGCTCATACGCTGGCCAGAGAGGTGGCCAGTCGGGCTGCCAGTCATTCATTGGTTTCGGAGGATTAAGGTATCACCACTGACAAGAAAGATCCGCGCCTGAACGAAGAAATCACGGCGCCCAACGTACGCCTGATTGATCAGGATGGCAAACAGGTAGGGGTTGTGCAAACCAGGGAGGCCCGCCGCATGGCGTATGAGGTCGAACTGGATCTGGTCGAGATATCGCCGGGTGCCGATCCGCCGGTATGCCGGATCATGGATTATGGCAAGTTTCGGTTTGAACAAAACAAGAAACTCCAGGCAGCCAAAAAGAAGCAGAAACAGATTCAGGTCAAGGAAGTTAAATTCCGTCCCGGCACCGATGAGGGCGATTACCAGATAAAATTGCGTAATCTGATTCGCTTTTTTACCGAAGGTGACAAGGCCAAGGTAACGGTTCGGTTCAGGGGGCGGGAATTGAGCCATCGAGAATTGGGTATGGATTTACTCAAGCGAATCGAAACCGATCTGGTCGATCATGCTGCGGTTGAACAGTTTCCCAAAATGGAAGGCAAGCAACTCAGCATGACACTGGCGCCCCGCAAGAAAAAAGCCTGATACCCTGACAGCAAAACCCATTACCGTCCATTACAAATAACCGGAGTTGATAATGCCGAAAATGAAAACCAATCGCGGGGCCGCCAAACGGTTCAAGCGTACCGGTTCCGGTGGCTTCAAATGCAACCACTCGCATCGCCGCCACATCCTGACCAAAAAGAGTACCAAGCGGAAACGTCACCTGCGCCAGGCCAATGCCCTGCATCCCTCTGATGTTGGCAGCGCAGCGCGTCTCCTGCCTTATAGCTGATTAATCGTCATTAAAGAGAAATTCCCATGCCCAGAGTGAAACGTGGGGTTACCGCGAGAGCCCGACACAAGAAGGTTCTCAAGGAAGCCAAAGGTTATTACGGCGCACGCAGCCGGGTTTACCGGGTTGCCAAGCAAGCCGTCATCAAGGCCGGTCAATACGCCTACCGGGATCGCAGACAGAGAAAGCGTCAGTTCCGTGCCCTCTGGATTACCCGCATCAATGCCGGTGCCCGCGAATTTGGTTTGTCCTACAGCCGTTTCATGGATGGTTTGAAGAAAGCCTCCATCGACCTGGATCGCAAGGTTCTGGCAGATATCGCCGTCCGTGACAAGGACGCCTTTGCCGAACTGGCCCGGATTGCCCGGGGTTAAGGACAGCCCTGTTTCGTTTACCTTGCGCCCCGCACGATCAGGTGGGGCGGGAAAGTCGGCAAACAAACGGCGCAAGCCCTGTGTCGACCGGGTAACCCGGCTTCTTTCCCGACTGCCTGAACGTTTTGGGGGTCATCCCTCCCTGGCATCCACGCCAGGGCACCCGACCGGTAGACACCCGATTTTCGATCAGGTTATCCGTCTCCTCACCCACCAGATCCGTTCCCATGTCCCATCCCCTCCAAACTGTTCTGGAGCAGGCCCGATCCGCTCTTGTAGAAGCCAGTACCCTGACCCGGCTTGAGCAGGTCAGAGTTCATTATCTGGGCAAAAAAGGCGTTTTTACCGAACAGATGAAGGCGTTGGGCCGTCTCCCGCCGGATGAACGGCGCGAGGCCGGTGCCCGGATCAATGCCGTCAAGGAATCCTTCACCGCTGAACTGGAAGTCCGGCGAATTGACCTGGAAAATCGTGAACTGGAAGATCGTCTGCGCCATGAGGCCGTTGATGTCAGTTTGCCCGGACGGGGTCAGGCCGGTGGCGGACTGCACCCGGTCAGCCTGACACTGCGGCGCATCCAGCGGCTATTTCGCCAGATCGGGTTTGATGTTGTCGAAGGCCCGGAGATTGAAGACGATTTTCACAATTTTGAGGCACTCAATATCCCGGCCCATCATCCGGCCCGGGCCATGCACGACACATTCTATTTTGACGATCACCTGCTGCTGCGTACCCATACCTCGCCGGTTCAGGCCCGGGTCATGCAATCCGGCTCTCCGCCGTTTCGGGTCATAGCCCCTGGCCGGGTTTACCGCTGCGATTCCGACCTGACCCACACCCCCATGT
>CAIVXW010000073.1 GCA_903910005.1 uncultured Methylococcaceae bacterium | reverse complement strand
TGCAGCGGATTGTGCTGGAACTGAAAATCCAGCGCGGCAGCCTGCAACCACTGCTACAAACCGGCCTGGAGCAAACGGTGGAATACGCCCAACGCTGCGGAGCCGACGAAGCCCATCTGCTGATTTTTGACCGCCGACCGGGAACGCCCTGGGAGGAAAAGATATGGCAGCGCGAGGAGAGCCACGCAGGCATGACGGTGAACGTATGGGGGGCGTGAAGATGCGTGGATGCGTAGGGTGGATAAGCGAAGCGCATCCACCGATGCGTAGCGTAGCGCATCCACCTAAGGCCTTTCACGCACTGCATCCGGTACCCGCAGGCCGTATGATGGGCGGATATTCCATCACGCCCACCATACGGCCAGGACACGCCATGAACACACCGTCCCACAACACGGTCGTATTGCCGACCGATGCCGTTCCCGTCATCCCGCTGAGAAACCTGGTGCTGTTTCCGGGGGTCATCATTCCCATCAGCATCGGGCGGGCTGCTTCGATACTGGCGGCCCAGTATGCCCTGCACCACGAAGGCCCGCTGGGTATTTTGTTGCAACGGGATCCCGGGGCTGACGCGCCCAAATCGGCAGACCTTTACACGATAGGCACCCTGGCTCCGCTGTTACGGTATGTCACCGGTACCGAGGGTAGTCACAACATCATTTGCCAGGGTGAACAACGCTTCCGGGTGTGTGAATACCTGGAGGGTTTGCCCTATCTGGCGGCCCGCATCGAGCGCATCGTGGAGCGGGAAACCCATACGCCGACGGTGGATGCCCGCCTGATCCAGCTCCGCCGCTTGATTGACGAAATGCTGGGACTGCTGCCGGAACCACCCAATGAACTCATCAATGCCCTGCAACAGGTGACCTCCGGCGGAATACTGGCGGATCTGGTCACCTCGTTTCTGGATGCGCCGGTGGCCGACAAACAGGAAATACTGGAAACCCTGAGCGTGGAAATCCGCCTGGAAAAAGTGGCGGCCTTATTGCGGCAACGGATTGAGATACTACGGATTGCCAGGGAGATCAACGAACGCACCCGGCAAAGCATGGATAGCCGTCAGCGTGAGTTTGTCCTGCGCGAACAGCTTAAAACCATCCGCAAGGAGTTGGGTGAAACCGATGAATTGAGTGAGGATATTGCCGAAATTGATGCGGCCATCAACCAGGCCTGTATGCCGGAAGAGGCTGAAAATCAGGCCCGCAAGGAACTACGCCGCCTGGAACGGATGCCGGATGCCGGTGCCGAGTATTCCATGATACGCACCTATCTTGACTGGCTGACTGAACTGCCCTGGTCGGTCGAAACCCCTGACAGTCTGGATATGGTGGAAGCTCGCCGCATTCTCGACCAGGATCATTACGGGCTCGACAAGATCAAGCAGCGGGTACTGGAGTATTTGGCGGTACACAAACTGAACCCGGCCGGAAAAAGCCCGATTCTCTGCTTTGTCGGCCCGCCCGGCGTCGGCAAGACCTCGCTGGGGCAAAGCATCGCCCGGGCCATGGGCCGGGCATTTGTCCGGGTGAGTCTGGGTGGAGTACACGACGAAGCCGAAATTCGCGGGCACCGGCGCACCTATCTGGGTGCCCTGCCGGGAACCCTGATCCAGGCCATTCGCAAGGCCGGTGCCCGTAACTGCCTGATGATGCTGGATGAAATGGACAAGCTCAGTGCCAGCTTTCAGGGCGATCCGTCCGCCGCCCTGCTCGAAGTGCTGGATCCGGAGCAAAATGCAGGTTTCCGCGACCATTATCTGGCGGTTGCCTTCGATCTCAGCCGGGTGCTGTTCATTGGCACGGCCAATGTGCTGGATACCATCCCCGGACCCTTGCGTGACCGGATGGAGGTCATCAACCTCTCAGGCTATACCACCGGGGAAAAATTACAGATTGCGACCCGTTACCTGCTGGCCAAGCAGTACGAGGCAACCGGGCTGAAGGACGAGCAGTGTCATTTCACCGAGGCCGCGCTGCTGACCCTCATCCGCGACTACACCCGCGAAGCCGGGGTGAGAAACCTGGAACGGGAAATCGGCGCGGTATTGCGGCAGGTGGCGGTACGGGTCGCCAGCGGTGAAGACGTTCACCAGGTTGTCAGCCCGGCCAAATTGCCTGACCTGCTGGGACCGCCCCGTTTTGATAACGAAGTGGCCTTGCGGGTGGGATTGCCCGGGGTGGCAACCGGGCTGGCTTTCACCCCGGTGGGCGGTGACATTCTCTTTATTGAGGCCAACCGCACCGAAGGCAGTGGCAAGCTGATTCTGACCGGTCAACTGGGTGAGGTCATGAAGGAGAGTGCCCAGACCGCCCTGACACTGGCCAAGTCCCGCACCATCGCGGGCAACGAACCGAACCGGTTTGAGACCCGTGACATTCACATTCACGTACCGGCCGGTGCCACCCCCAAGGACGGACCCAGTGCCGGTGTGGCCATGTTCGTGGCCCTTATTTCGTTGTTGAGCCGGGTACCGGTTCGCAACGACACCGCCATGACCGGTGAAATCAGCCTGCGCGGGCTGGTTCTGCCGGTGGGGGGCATCAAGGAAAAAGTGCTGGCGGCCCAGGCCGCCGGTATCACCCGGGTGTTGCTGCCGGCCCGAAACCGCAAGGACCTGGAGGACGTTCCGGCTGAAGCCCGGGCTACGCTGGAATTCATCTGGCTGGACACCGTGGACGATGCCCTGCGTGAAACCCTGGGAAATCAGGTCAGCACCCCGGCATGATTGCCCCGGATCCGGTTGCGTCAGGGTTCGTGCCCGGCCTCATCCAGTGCCTTCATCATGGGATACAGGAAGTAGGTCATGATCGTGCGTTGGCCGATTTTGATCTCCGCCGTCATGGACATGCCCGGTACCAGCCGGGCCGGTTTATCCAGATTGCGGAAGTGGATGGGTCCGAGTTCCACCCGGCCCAGATAGTAGGCACTGGCTTCCTGCTCCGAACCCGCCCCCTTGACGAAGGAATCCTGGCTCAATTTGGCCAACTGGCCGGTGAGGATGCCGTGTTTCTGGAACGGAAAGGCGTCAATCTTGATTCGCACCGGGTCGCCCACCTTGATGCGGCCAATGTCAGCCGTGTCGATCTGTACTTCGGCCTCCAGTGTGGCCTCCAGCGGTACCAGGGTAATGAACGGCTCCGCCTCACGGACGATGGAACCGGGTGACAGTTTGGCAATTTCCAGCACCACCCCGTCTTCCGGTGCCTCCAGATTGATAAGCCGGTTGCGTAACTCGGCCTTGTGGATCTGCTCTGCCAGCGAATCCCGTTCCCGTCGGGTTTCTACCAGTTCTTCCAGGGTTTTTTGTTTCCATTCCTGAGTGAAAGCCTGTTTGTCAGCCTCGGCTGCGGCCCGCTCGCGCCGCAATTCCAGTTCCCTGTTGCGGGCGACGACCAGATCCCGCTCCACCGACATACGCTTCTCCCGGCTTTCCAGCATCAGTTGCCGGGTCTGGTATTTGCGATCGTACAGTTCGCTGTTCATGCGTTCTATTTCCTGCAGCGATTTGACCCAGGCTTCCAGTGACTGGATATCCTTGCGATTGGTATCAATGGCGGCCTGCAGGCGGCCCATGGTTTGTTCCAGGCTTTGCAACCGGGCCCGGTAATGGCCGCGCCGTTCCTGATCCAGACTGGCCTGCAACACGTCATCGTCGTTGGTGCCGGTCATGAACGCGCTGTTTTGCCGTTCGGCTTCCAGTCGCCGTACCTGGGCCTCCATGCTGGCCAGACGGTCCTTGAGCTGGGCCAGATCAGCCGTGACGATGGTGGGATCCAGCGTAGCCAGGGTTTGCCCCCGGGTAACGATCTGCCCCATCCGTACCGGCAGGCTCAGAATGCGGGCGGTCTCGAACGGTTGCAGCACAATGTTGGGGTGGGGCGTCACCAGACGGCCCCGGGCCGTGACCACGGTGTCGATTTCCGACAACGAAGCCCACAGCAACAGGCTCAGGAACAATGCCAGCAGAACATACAGGGTTATGGGTACCCCCGCATTGATCGGGGTGCGTTCGATTTCCTCGGCATCCGGCAAAAAGGCCAGTGCCTCCTTGGGGGGGGGGGCTGATCTGCTTTTCATAAATAACTGGTTTGCTGATGCCACAAATGGGCATAACTCTCACAACGGGACAGCAGTTGCTGATGGGAACCGGCGTCAATCATTTCGCCACGTTCAAATACCAGAATTTTGTCCGAATTAACCAGGGTGGAGAGCCGGTGGCTGATGATGACCACGGTCTTGTCCCGGGCAATACGGGACAGGTTCTGCATGAAGATGGCTTCGCTGTCCGGGTCAAGTGCGCTGGCGGCCTCGTCCAGAATCAGGATGCGGGGTTGTGGCAGGATGGCCCGGGCAATGGCCAGTCGCTGCCGCTGACCGCCGGACAGGTTGGAGGCATTTTCCTCCAGTGGGGTATCGTAGCCCTGTGGCAATCGCTCAATGAATTCATCGGCTCCGGCGGTCTGGGCGGCGGCCACGATTTCCTCAAAGGTGGCATCTGATTTGGTGACGGCAATGTTTTCCCGAATGGTACCGCGAAACATGAAGTTTTCCTGCAGCACCACCCCGATACTCTGGCGCAGATGGGCCAGATCAATCTCCCGCATGTCAACACCGTCAAAACGGATGATGCCTTCCTGTACCGGGTACATGCTCTGAATCAGTTTGGTCAGGGTGGTTTTGCCGGAACCGCTGCGTCCGACAATGCCAACCATACTGCCGGCCGGAATGTCGAACGAAACATCATCAAGAGCCGGTGTCGTTGAACCGGGATAACGGAACGTCACCCCTTCCACGTTGATGCGGCCCTGCAAATGGGGTCTCAGTCCGCCGGAAGAACGCCGTTCGGGCGGCCGATTCATGATGTTGCCCAGCATTTTCACGCCCAGGGCGGTTTGCTGATACTGATTGACCAGACCGACAATGGCCACCAGTGGCCCGACCACCCGTCCTGACAACATCTGAAAGGCGATCAGGGTTCCTACCGTCATGTCGTGGCTGAATACATCAGTCGCCCCCAGGGTGATGATGGCCACGGTCATGAATTTCTCCAGAAAGTGGGTCACTACCACCGCCACCAGCGACATCTTGCTGACACTGAAGTGCATGGACACCGCCGTGGCCGAACGTTGTTCCCACAGTTTGCGCTGCTTGGGCTCCATGGCCATGGCCTTGACGGTGCGGATGCCCTGAATGGCTTCCACCAGCATGGATTGACGTAACCCCTCTGCCGAATACAGGGCGGACAGGCGATCCTGAAACGGTTTGATGAGTACCACCACCACCCCGGCCATCAGGGCCGATACCATCAGCACCACGCCGGTCAGTTTTACCGAATACAGAAACAGCAGCGGTACGAATACAAACAGGGCGGTGGCTTCCAGTACCGTAAAAAACAGTTGTCCGGTCAAAAACCCGCGAATGCCCTGCATCTGCTGAATGTGTTGAATGGTGACACCGGCCGTGGTGCTTTCAAAGTATTCAATCGGCAGCGACAACAGGTGGGAAAAGGTGCGCCGGGCCAGACGGATATCAATTTTGTTGGTCGCCACCAGCAGCAGATACTGCCGCAGGTAGGTAAAGGCTCCCTCGAACAACAGGGCAATCAGGATACCGATTCCCAGCACATAAAGCGTTGAGTAGCTCTCGTGGGTCAATACCTTGTCGATGACCAGTTGGGTAAAAATGGGCGAGGCCAGCCCCAGAAAATGCAGGGCTCCCGCCGAAATGGCGATGTCACGGAACGCGGCTCCCTGCTTGAGGATTTCCGGGATGAACCAGCGCAGACCGAAAGGCTGGTTTTCGTCGGTCAGGGCATACCGCCGCTTGATGAAAATGACCTCACCCTGCCAGTATCGGCAGAATGCGGCTTCATCCATCAGCCGAATTTCTGCGGCATTCACCAGCGGATCCAGCACTGCCACCTGGAAGGCACTGTCTTCGCCGCTGCGGTGCAGTCCGGCAACCAGCACGGTTTTGCCGTCGCCGTAGCGGGCCATCAGCGGAAACACCCCCTCCAGGTGGGCCAGATCGGCCCAGTGCAGGGTTTTGGCCTGCGCCTTGAGCCCCAGTTCCGTGGCCATGCGGATCAGCAGACGGGTCGGTGGCTCTTCGGATTCCAGTACATAATCATGAACCAGGCGTTCCGGCAGGGTAGGAATACCATGATGTTGGGCAATGGCGGTCAGGCACTGAACAGCGGAATGGGCAAACACATCGAGTTACTCGTGGGATAAGGGAAAAGGGTGGGATAGTGTCGCACATCGGGCCGGGTTGCGTGAACGGCGTGCCGGGACATGCCGTACATCTAGTCAGCAGGCGGCTTCGCACTCATAATAACGGGTTTCGTAACCCGGGCGATCTCCAGGTCACTGTATGACCCTGAGCTTGCCCATTTTCATACCTGGTGCCATCGTCCCATGAAAAATCTGTTTTACACCCTTGTTGCTGCTACCCTGCTGGCGGCCTGCTCGTCTCCCCAGCAAACCGATCTCAAATCCGCCCTGACTGAAAAATTCAGGGACGATTCCGATCTCAAGGACTACAAACTGGATCCGGCCGAGGTCGCCGACTGCGTGGTCGGTGAAATTTCCAGCGACATTCCGGTTTATCCGGGCGATCCACGCCGGGAGCGTTTCCTGCAGGCCTACACCCGCTTCATTACCATCAATTCGCCGGATCAGGCCGAGAAGGCTCTGGCAGAATTTGAAGAACTGTTTGGCTCCAAACAGGCAGCCCGGGAGGCGGCGACCAACATCACCAATCACAACATGACCTGCATGGGCAAGGCCATCGATCACAGCGACGGACAAAAGCAGTAAGGGGGTGTACAGGTGAAACATGAGTACCCACGCCATTTATGAGTATCTGGAGCGTATCGCCAACCTCATCCGGACGGATATCCGCAAATCCGGTATGGCGCACGGCTTGCAGCCGGTACAACTGGAGGCTCTACATTACCTGAGCCGCTGCAACCGCTACAGCAACAATCCGGTGGCAGTGGCGGAATTTCTGGGGCTGACCAAGGGAACGGTCTCCCAGACCCTGAACGTGCTGGAGCAATCGGGGTTGATTGAGCGCTGGCCGGATCCCAGGGACAAACGGCTGGTGCATCTCGGTCTGACCCGGGCCGGTGAGGCTGTCATGGAACAGAGCATCCCCCCGGCCTTGCTGCAAACCGCCCTGGAGGACGTATCGCCCGAATTTCCCGACGAAGCCGTGGCGGTTCTGCAGGCCCTGTTGCGACGACTCCAGCAGGCCAACGGTCTCAAAACCTTCGGAACCTGTAAAACCTGCCGTCATCATGCAATCGGTGCCGATGGCGGCAGGCACTGCCAACTGACCGGCGAAGCCCTGACTGACCTGGACGCGGAAAAGCTGTGTCGTGAACATGCCGTCAGCGGCTAATCGCGTGAGGCAATCGCCACGGCAGGGCTTCAACGGGCGCGTAATACGGTAACTTCACGGTTCAGTTCGTCCAGCCGAACCTCCAGACAATCCATGCGCTGTTGCAGCTTGAGTATGATGATTTCGCGGTCTTCGCGAGGGGAGATACTGACCTTGCAGGGCACTGGACGG
>CAIVXW010000072.1 GCA_903910005.1 uncultured Methylococcaceae bacterium | reverse complement strand
TTCACAAAATCGATCAAGCGCACAAAATCACCACGCGTTTCGCCGTCTTGCTGATACTGCACCGGCACGCCGTTGACCAGCAACTGATGAAAACGCCGGTTGGCTGACAATAACGAGGGAATACCCAAATCCAACACCTGCCGCAACGCATCCTCGCGCGCCGCCAACGGAACAGCAGGATTCAGCCGCGTCACCGCCGACCGCAAGCGCTCGACCAAAAGCACTTGCCGGTAATCGGCCCGCTCCGGGCTGTCGCCGTCCGGCGCGATGTCGGGGCCATATAACTTTTGGTAGCCAACATCGGCCAGCCAGCCTAGCGCTTCCTGTTCCAGTTGGTCTTCGGTCATTTCAGTTCGTCCTGATCACTTAACTCGCCTGCCAACTCGGCCTCGATCTCGGCAATGGTGGGCAGATTACGCCCTAATGTTTCCGGCAAGTCGCGCAGCAATTGATATTCGGCTACGCCGATGGGTTTATCGATGCCGGACAGCGCATATTCCGCCACCAAGCGGTTTTGCTGCTTGCACAGCAACAGGCCAATGGTGGGTTTGTCATCCTCGGCCTTGATCTGCGCATCCACCGCTGCCAGATAAAAATTCAGCTGCCCGGCATGTTCAGGTTTGAATGCCGTGGCCTTCAGCTCCACCACCACGTAACATTTCAGCCGAGTGTGATAGAACAGCAGGTCGATAAAAAACTCGTCACCCGCCACCTCCAGCCGAAATTGCCGACCAACGAAAGCAAATCCTGCCCCCAGTTCCAGCAAAAAGCGGGTGATATGTCGAATCAAGCCAGACTCGATTTCGCGCTCGTGGGCATCGTCTCCCAAACCGAGAAAATCGAACAGATAAGGGTCTTTCAGCGTATCGTGAGCCAGCGCCGAATCGGGCGAAGGCAAACGCGCTTGAAAGTTGGTAACCGCCGCCCCTTGCCGCAGATTCAGGCGATTCTTAATGTTCAGTTCCAGTGTCGTTCGCGACCAGCCCAGTTGCACAGCCTGCGACGCGTACCATTCGCGCTCGACTGGGTTATCCAGCTTGGTCAATAAGGTCACGATATGGAACCACGGCAATTGGGCAGCAGCCTGCTGCCCAAATTGGCCATCGGGGCAATGCTGGGCAAAAAACGCCATATATTTAAGGTTGCGTGTCGACCAGCCTCGCATGGCCGGGAACGCATCTTTCAAATCGTGAGACAGCCGGTCGATGACCTTGGCGCCCCATCCCTGCGCTTCCTGCCGCTGCAAAATATCCCGGCCGATACGTCCATAGAGCTGCACCAGTTCGGCATTGACGGCCAGCGCCGCCCGTTGCTGGGCGCGGGCAATCTCGGTTTTGAGCTGTTTCAGCCAGTCGGCGTAACCATCCGGCAGAGCGAGAGCGGCTTTGTCGGTGGTCATGCGGCGGTTTCCTCGATTAGGGCTTCGGCTTCCGGCAAGCGTAGTTGGCCGGAGATTAGGCGGGGAAGTAAGGTGTCGCGGAGGGTGGCGAGGGTTTGGGCTTGGCGCTGATTCTCCTCGATACGAACAACCAGCGGTTCTACAAATTCATCAAATTTCTGAGCAATTACCTCGTTAGTGAGCAGCACTTTCAACTCTTCAAACCCTGACTTACTTAGGTTGTGGAATACAGACCCGCCAGAACCTCGTGCTCGAACTGCATCACCGATACGACGCAGTAAAAACAGTGGAAAAGACTTCCCCCATGCACTAAAAGGTACAACGCTATTAATTTGTTGGTTAGTCTGTGACGCTGTTGTCACCCTAACAACTAGCCCCGGGGTTGCAATACAAGAAACGCATATAGAACCCGGTGGTAGATACTTTTTCATTTGGCTGTCTGCCCCAAGTCGAGATAGCGATCTATTTGTAGTTATAACCACTAACAAACCATGCATGTCAGGAATTGTAATGAACGGAATACTATCGCCATAATTTTCCGGATTCGAGGTAGGTGGCGTTTTTCCGCATATAACCTCTCCGAGGTCAGCAACAGTTCCAACTCGCCATCCCCTCGGCACCAAGCCCAATTCCGATTCCTCAAAATCATCGGGAAACAGCGCGGCGGTGACTTCGTCCATGCCTTCCGGCTTGCGGCCTTGCTGCTTGGCGCGAACAGGGTCGAAATCGACAAACCACGATTTGAACAGCGCCTGGGCGATGGCTTCCAGCGTGGCGTTGGTTTCGCGCAGGAGGGTGATGCGATCATCCAAAGCCACAATGAACTCACCAATAGTTTTTTGTGCTAGCGGAGGAGGAATGCAGACTTCGATTGCGTTCAAAGTGGCTTGATTAATGAGCGGCTGACCAGAACCACTTCGCCAATTGTTGAGGTTAAGTTGTTTGAGGAGATAAAAAAGAAAAGATGGATCGTTGCCATTTTTCGCTGTTGCCCGAATTGCGTTATCGGTAACCCAACAGGGTTTATCAGAAAAATGCACTGAGCCACAATACGAACCAACCCTCCCCACAATAATTGACCCCTTTGGAGAATTCACCTCATTCGTTCTCCCAATTAGGCCATTAGAACCAAAGACAGGAAATCTACCGTTTTCGTATCGCCCAGGGCTGGATTTTCCGTTGGCAAACGTAATCAGTTTGCCTAAGGTTGATTTCTGAAACTCAGAACTCATACCCCTCCCCTCCCAACTTCTGCCGGATCAACTGCCCGAGTTCCGGCTTGCACCACCACATACTTCGCCTCGATTTCCTGATGAAACGCCGCAGGAATCCGCGCCCAATCCACGACTTGGACAATAATGGGCAGATTGCTTTCCGAGAAGGCTTCGACAGCCTCGGCCAGTCTGGTTTGCCGACTGCTTAAATTGTCCGGTTGGCGCACCACCAGATCCAGATCGCTGGCGTCGTAATGGTCGCCATTAACCCGACTACCGTAGGCCCAGACTTCGGCTTCGGGTAAATACTGCTGCAAAATGTCCCGCACCATGGTCAGGTAACGTGACGGAAGTTGTAACTGGCTGCTGTCAACTGCCGGCATGTTCGGAATCCTTGCCCAGTTTGCGC
>CAIVXW010000071.1 GCA_903910005.1 uncultured Methylococcaceae bacterium | reverse complement strand
TTTCATGCGCACGAGATACAGGATTTTGGTGGCGTTTTGCAAGAGGCATCACGTGTGCGGATTGCTACGACACGCGGTGCCAACGCTCACCCTGGAGAGCGCCGTTGCCAAGGCCTACAAGCCAGATAGCGTTTTGTGTTAGGTGGGTGGCCGTGGTCAGGCATCAGGGAAAAATTCCCGGGGTGTTTCTGACCCGCATGACGGCCAGGGAGCCGCGCTTCAGGCTACGGCTGGAGCGCGTTTGAAATTGACGCTGCCAGACTCTCCGCATCACGACCTGCGGAGTACCGGCCTGCACGGCAACCGGACTCAAGACTGACAGTCAAATCGCTACCCGAACAATTACCCAAAATTATCAGTCAGTCTGAAGTGACACCGAATCGTCAGTTATTTGATACAGTTATTCGTAGCAGCAATGATACAGGTATAATACTCTAGATTTTTATTCCAATTCAGGTGCAGGCACCGGCAGTGTAAAACAGAACCACAGTCCCTCAGGGATTCGTAAAAACCTGTTTTACTTGCCCTTGCCGCTGTTGATACTCCGGATTTTACCGGCATCCGGCGTGGAGAAATCCGGAGTCCCTGCGGCACCCTTTACTGAATAAGGAGTAACTTCCATGAGTACAGCCAGCAATACAACCCCGCAAGCCTTCGCCGATTCCAGTTACAGGGTGAGCGAAGATGCCATTCTTTTGGCCGGTCAAAACGGCATCGATAGCGTTTTGAAAAATGACGTTGATGCCGATGGCGACGCGCTCTCCGCCCTGTTGGTACAAGCACCGGATAATCCACTGTTCCGGTTTAATGCCGATGGCACCTTTGTATTTGATGCCAACCGGTATGATTTTCTGGCCGCAGGAGTAACCACAACAGAAACCTTCACCTATAAAGCCCACGATGGCCAGGCATATAGTGATTCGGCTGTGGTTACCATTACCATTCAGGGCATCAATGACGCGCCCGTTGCCCGTGCTGAGGAGGCGATCACCAGTCCATCGGCAGGGGCGGTCACGATTGACGTACTTGCCAACGATACCGATGTAGACACCGGCGATATGCTGCAAATCATCGCCCTGAGCGACCTTAGCGATTCAAACCCGCTGGCCAGCCACACCCCGTCCGGCAATGGCACAACCACCTTGCAGACCGATGCCGGCGGCACGGTCAGCCTGAGCGGCAAGCAACTGGTCTACACACCCGCTGCCGGTTTTTTCGGGGTCGACTCATTTCAGTATACGGTCAGTGACGGTCATGATGGCGGAACCGCTACCGCCGTGGTGTCGGTTACGGTGACCCCCGAGAACAGGGCACCGGCCAGCAAGGATGATTTCTATACGGTCAGCGAGGACGCCCTGCTTGCGGTGACTGCAGCCGATGGTGTGCTGGCCAACGACAGCGACCCAGATGCAGACGAGATATCGGCCCTGCTGCTTTCGCATCCGGACAAGGGCATACTGGATTCCTTCAGGGTGGATGGCGGTTTCAGCTATAACCCCAACGGCGCGTTCGAGTCCCTCGCAGCCGGTGAACACGATACCCTCACATTTACCTATCAGGCAGCCGATGGTCAGGCTGAAAGTCAAAAAGCCACGGTGACCCTGACCGTAGAAGGCAGGAATGATCCGATAACGTTGCTTGAACCGATTAATGCTACCGGTGCCGTGCAGGAAGACCTCGACGTGTCACCAGCCTTGACACTCATCAGTGCCGGAACCCTGGCATTTGAGGATCCTGACCTGGCTGATACCCACTCGGCGACCGTTGCGGGCAATCCTGCCAATACTCTGGGAGGCAGTTTGACCACCAAGGTCATTGAGGATTCAAAAACCAAATCCGGTACCGTTGACTGGACCTATACGGTACCCAATGCGGCTACCCAGTTTCTGGCAGTAGGCCAGGAAGTGACAGAAACTTTCAGGGTGACACTGGCCGATCAATCCGGCAGCACGGTATCACAGGAGATCAAAATTACCATTCGCGGCACCAACGATGTCCCGGTGATTACCACCGCTACCGTCGAGGGAGCGGTAACCGAAGTGACTGGCTTACCCACCGGTACAATCCTGAACAGCACGGGAACCTTCGCGTTTGAAGATGTCGATTTAGCCGATACCCATACCGTCACGGTAACCCCACTGGATACCCCACTGGGCACGCTGACGGCCACCATCGACACGGACACTACCGGTAGCGGTACGGGCGGTAAACTGACCTGGACGTATGCGGTTTCAGATACTGCGCTGGAATACCTGGCCGACGGTGAAACCCGGGTTGAAAAATTCACGGTTGCGGTGAATGATGCACACGGTGGTAGCAACTTCAAAACCATTGAAGTTACCCTGACCGGCACCAATGATGCGCCAGTGATTCATGCGGTAACCGACGAGAGCAACATCAAGGCC
>CAIVXW010000070.1 GCA_903910005.1 uncultured Methylococcaceae bacterium | reverse complement strand
CAAAGCCATAACCGCGCCATCATCGACCAGTTACTGCAGGCCGGGATACACTGGCCTGCGATTGAGCCAACCCGGAATCACCAATCCCTTTCAGGCCAGACCTTCGTCATCACGGGAACCCTCGCCAGTCTGAGTCGGGAGGAAGCCAAACAGCGAATCAAGGCACTGGGCGGCAAAGTCACCACGCAAGTGTCCGGCTCGACCACGTATCTAATAGCGGGGGAGTCGCCGGGTTCCAAACTCGAAACTGCGCTGGCACTGCATATAAGGATACTTGCTGAATCCGATTTTATGTCGCTGCTCGAAGACGACCCGCGCCTTTGATTCACTCCTCTTTCAACTACAAGCATTCCGGCGTTTCTCGATTCGTACGCGCCATTTCAATTGTGAGCATCAAAACCATGAATGATATAAAGCAAACCACCGGATATCTCGAAGGCGTGAATGCTGACGGCCTGCTGGCTGGCTGGGCCCTGAATCCGACGCATCCTGATGAAGATGCCAGTGTCTATGTAGACATCAATGGCGTATTTTTTGATGTAGTATTCGCCAGTCAGGCCAGGGATGACCTGAAGCAGGAAGGTATTCGTGAAGGGCGGGCCGGTTTTACGCTTTCTCTTGATGCAGTATTGCAGGAGCATCCGGGCGAGTATTTGGAAATTCGTGCCTTTCTGGATGAGTCGCGGCAGTTTGAGTTGAAGGGAAGCCCACTGCGAATCAACCCCGCAAGGGAAGAAGAAGTGTCCACGCCAATCGATGCCGGACTCAGCACCTACCCGGCTGTTGAAGGTGTCGCCGGGCGCATCAACTGCTATTTTGAAGGGATCAACAACAAGGGAGAAATTTACGGGTGGGCCTTCGATGCGAACAAGCCACTGCATAAACCCGCCATTCATCTTTTTATCGAAGCCTTACCCCTTGGAACCTGCCAGGCCGAACAACTCAGGCATGACCTGAGGGAGGCTGGCATTGGCAACGGCGACTGTGGATTCAGTTTCGCCCTGTCCCGACTCGATCAGTATCACATCAAGCCAGGCCGGTTTATTCACGCGTATTTTGATGCTGAAAGAAGCCATGAACTGGTCAACAGTCCGTGGCTGATTACCGAAGAATCCAGTCAGGATATCCTGGAAAAAATGGCCCGGAATCAATTGAGACGCCTGACCGGAACCTTTGAAGGCCTTAACGACAGGGGCGAACTGACCGGTTGGGCCGCCGATCCGGTTGACACAGACCATAAACCGGTTATTTATCTGTATGCCAGTCAGGTTTTGCTGGGCAGCGTCGAGGCTTCGGATTTTCGCGGTGACCTGAAGGATGCCGGACTGGGCGATGGCAAATGTGCCTTCGTGTGGTCTGACCATACCCTGCGGGGCTTGCATGCCCTTAAACGGGGATTAACCATTACTGCCTGGTTTGATGCCGCCAGGAGCCGGGAATTAAGCGGTAGCCCACAGAAAATAACCCGTCAGGAGGCCCGGCAACTGTGGGCCCGATTCATGAGCAGCGAAAACATGAGCGGAATTACCCTGGCCAGCCAGGGTAAGTTGCTTGATGAACTCCTGCTGTTCCGGCGATTTGACCAGCAGGATGAGGAATTAAGCCCTGACAGTCTGTATGCCAACAGTTTGATGGTATGTCAGGCACTGTACGGTGACAAGCACCATGATGAACTGGTTGCGCTGCTCAATCCGAACCGACTGGCCAGGCGCAAACTCGACGGATTGCCCATATTCGAGTTGCAGTTGTACCGAATCATGTCACTGGCTTCCCTGCAGCAGTTGAGCTTTGAAATCATGGATGAATTTGAACGGGAGTTTTACCGGGAAACCAGGGAATGGTTGGTGCCACCGTCAATATCATCCCGCATCTCTGACTGGGAATCATCCCTTACGGAAAATGATGCCGATCAAGCTGACCTGCCGGATCCGGACAAGATAAAAATTCAGCAAGGTGTCGATCATACCAGCAGTGATGAACCTGAACTTCTGGAACTGAAAACCCGTACCCACGCCGGGTATCAGGCCAAGGATCGCAGGAGTTTGATTGTAAAGTATTACCAGTTTTTCATACGGTCGTCCTGTCTGGAAAACTTCAAGCGTCTTGCAACCCATTTTAATACCCTGAATGACCTGCCTGATGCCGATGGAGACAGGCAACAAAAAAAATATTTGTCCCGCTATGCCATTGTAATGGCCCGACTATTGAGTGAAGTCTATGATGATCAGCATCTGGCGTTGAGTTTTGCGGGACTGCTGACGCGTGACATCCTGCCGGAAACACCGGCAGAAGCCTATGCCCTGTCGGGTCGGATCAGCCAGACTCTGGGCCACAACTATGAAGCCCTGCAATACTATTTACTGGCTGGTCGCAATCAGTGCCTGCTGTGGCGGGTTTACCATGAGGCCGGTGTACTCTTCAGTATGGTATGCGGAAACCAGATCGACCTGTACCGGCGCAATGCCGACAGGATACTTCAGTTACTGGCGCGGGGGCTGGAACTGAACCCGCTGCAGTCGGCCGGTTTCAAGCTTGCAGAGAATTTTATCCGGGAGTTTGTCCAAACCTCAATGACTCACAGCGACAAACTGGCCAAAACTGGCGGTGCGGTTGATGCGGCTTTAGCCCAGAGAGAGCAAGACCTTAAACGTATTGCAACTTTGCTGGTTGATTCCAGGCAGCAAATGGGTCAATTCCAGGCACCACCCCGAGGCCGTGTGCCCATTCGGCGACAGTATCGCAATATACTGTTCGTGGCCTCACAGTTTCTGTGGCAGTGTTTTTACTATAGCACCAAACAAAAACTTGATCATGCCCGGGTATCCAACTGGAATACCCGCTATATGGATATGGATACCCTGAGCGACAGGCACAAATGGATTCGT
>CAIVXW010000069.1 GCA_903910005.1 uncultured Methylococcaceae bacterium | reverse complement strand
CTGGGTATATCCCTGGAAGTATGCTGTCCGGAAGACCTGATCTGGTACTTTGACCGCAATCTCATATCAATCATACTGGATGAAACCCTCAACAATGCAAGCCGGTATGCCAGAGACAAGGTAAAAATATCCGCAACCTCCACTGCAAGCCAGATGACATTATCCATTGAAGACAACGGGCCTGGATATCCTGAACCATTTTTAAGCACGTTCATGAAAAATACTTCAAAAATGAAAAAAATACACTTCAACAGAAACAGAACCGGTCTTGGAATTTATTTTGCCAAAATTATTGCTGAAAGCCATACTGACAAATCGGGAAATGGTGGGAAAATACATCTCAGCAATGACAGCAGCCTTGGGGGCAGCAAATTTTCCATCATCCTTCCGGCCTGACAGATTCCGGGTTCATTCACCTGTTATTTCCCAATGACCGACCTCTCCAGAAAAAAAATACTCATCGTCGATGACATTCCCATGATGCGAACCTCCATCAAGGCCATGATGGATGCCCTGGGTGTCAATGACATTGACATGGCCGGTAATGCCGTGGAGGCTCTGCAAAAAATATCAACCAAACCGTACGACATCATTTTATGTGATTACTATCTTGGCGAGGGGAAAAGTGGCCAGCAGGTATTGGAGGAATCCAAAACCCTGAATCTACTCAAGGCCAACGCGATTTTCATCATGATTACTGCCGAAAAAGCCAGACATCAAATCATGAGCGTGGTTGAGTACCGGCCGGATGCCTATCTTATAAAACCCTTCAACAAGGATACACTTCGGTTCAACATCGAAAAAACGGTTGACCGCAAAAGCAACTTTGAGGAAATCCACGATGCGATTGACAAAAAGGACTTCAAGGCAGCCATTGCCCTGTGCGACAGGAAGGCACGCGAAAATCCGCAGAATTCAGTTGAATACTTCAAGATAAAAGCCGGCCTGTTGCTGGAAACCGGGCAATATGCCAAGGCAAAATCCATTTACGAAGCGTTTCTTGCCCAGCGTGAAGTATCGTGGGCCCGTTTTGGTCTGGGCAAGGTACTGCATCAAACCGGACAGTATGCGGAAGCCAGGGCTATATTCGAGGGTATTCTTCAGCAAAACAGCAATCACATTGAAGCCTATGACTGGCTGGCCAACAGTCAACTGGCCCTGGGGGAAACGACCGGCGCACAGGAGACACTGCGCAGCGTTTCCAAACTGGCTCCTGGCGTTCTGCGCCTGCGATCACTGGCGGAACTGGCACTCAGGAACCAGGACCTGGATACATGTTGCCAGGCCTACAAGGAACTGCTGCATATCGGCAAGGAGTCTGCCCATAAAAGCCTCACTGATTACATTAATTACAGCGACGCGCTCAATCAGCGCGGCAAACCGGCAGACGCACTGAACATCCTTAAAACGGCCCGGAGTACTTTCAAGGCATCTGCAGAAAACCAGCTCCGCATTGCCCTGGCAAGAGGCATTATTTATGCCCAGAGCGGCAAATCAACCGAAACATCGAAATGCGTCAAGGAGGCCCGCAAACAGTATGAAATGAGTCTGGATCACCTGGATCCGCCCATTGCCCTGGAAATTATTGACGGCTGTCTTGCGGTAGGCGAAAAGGACTATGCCCGTACCGTTTCCGAGGCAGTGAGTACCCAGAATCCTGACGACCAGTCGCTCTCGGCCCGGATAGAATCCATGTTTGAACAGGCAGCGGCTGCAGAAGCCGCCCGACTCCGCGAGAAAGCCGTTGAAAATAATCACAAGGGGGTTGAATTTTTTGAAAAGGGACGACTGGAGGAGGCGTACGCCTGTTTTGAACTGGCCATCACCGGCCAACCGGATAACCTTACCTATGTCATCAACGCGGCACAGGTATTGATTATCGACATGCAGAAAAAAGGCGGAACCGAAGAGCAGTTCAAGCGAGGGCGTGAATTACTGGAACTCAGCCTGCCAGAAGCCCCGAATGATCCCCGCCATCCCCGACTGGTCAGCATGTACAAAACCGTCAAGGTTAAAAAGAAATAACTCAATTGGCGACGGCTTCAGGGGGTTGCTCAACCTGCAGTTGCTACCGTATCATCCAGGGAAACAAGGGTCAGGCTTTGCAGCACGGTAGAGCCGACTGCCCGCAAGCACTCAACCTCTCGCGCCAATTCGTTGAATACAGCCAGATAATCCGGGGATTCATCGTTCTCAAGCGCACCTATCAAGACGGTTTCCAGTTGGTTCGCTGCCTGTTGCAGGGAACCCAGACCACAAAGACCTGCGGCACCGTTCAACTGATGGACAATATCCCTGGCCTTGCGGGTTTCCCCTGTTTGCAGGGCGTCACGAATACCCTGAAGCTGAACCGGTAATTCACCCAATAAT
Organism: uncultured Methylococcaceae bacterium; assembly: GCA_903910005.1. GTDB lineage: Bacteria > Pseudomonadota > Gammaproteobacteria > Methylococcales > Methylococcaceae > CAIVXW01. Next base: position 2,182 of record CAIVXW010000069.1, on the reverse strand, counting down.
TTGGTTAACAGCCTGACGGCCAGGGTTTTATTGTTGCGGGTTGCAGCCAGCAGGGCTGCCACATAACCCGATACGACCGCCCCCGGTTCATCTGCTGAGGGATCATCGTCCTGCGGCCTTGCGGTTACTGCGGTCAGGAGGCTCCCGGATGCCGCACCACACTGATCGGCCTGATGTGTTCCGGTAGCGATACTTGCGGCCACAACCGGGTCTGGAGTCACTGGACTGGCCATACGCTGGCGCAAGGTTTCAATCAGGCTGCGCCAATCGTCGCTGCGAACCGGTTTAGTCAGGCAGATGGCTCCGGCCCTGCGGTAATAGTCCCGTCCTTCAAAGTCTCCGTAAGGCAATATCAAGACCGGGCAGGTCTTGAGCAGCAGGCAGGTATCGATAAAGTCCTCCGCTTTGGAGGCATGTCGCCACAAGTCCTGCTGGCTCAGAACCAGTATTTTGAGGCTGGCAGTACCTCCTCCAATACAGCAGCGTGCTTCCTCCACTGTTCCACAGGCGCGTGCCGTGATACCAAGATTGTGCAACTGCCATATCCAGGCTCTGCGCGATAAAGGAATACCGTCAATCACACACACCTGAATATCGTCGATTTGCGGTACTCCGGATACCTTTTCCGGCGACTCCATGGGTAACTTTAAATAATAAAAAACGCCCTGTGTTTCCTCGCTGCTTACCCCCTGAATCCCTTTCATGGATTCCAGTACCGAGTCGACTCCGGGTGCCTTATGGGTTGTGTGGCCTACAAGTCCTGAGCTAAACACAAAGGCCATGCGCTCCCTGATGTCAGGGGCTAGTTGCGCGATGGGGGCATGCACCAGCACAAGCCACCCGGACTGCCCCTGTACCCGCGAAGGCTTGACCCTGATGATCAGATTGCCACGATGCATGACCCGCCCCAATTGAATAAGCCATCGTCCGAGAACCCGCGTCAAATTCACCGGGTCACCAGCTACCACACGTGGCAATTCAGGGCTAATCAGCAGGATCAGCCCAACATGAGGCAGGCTGGCCGTCAATATACCCACGAGATGTTCAAGGTATTGATGGGGATCAAATTGATGGAAACGGCATTGATGATCGGGAATATCCTGCCGCCAGTCAGAAAGCAGGCTGTCAAATACCGGGATTAACTCGAATGCACCAGTTCCCGCCACACCCGGTTTGGCCGATTCGGTCAATTTCATCAGGCGCGGTCGCACCTCACTCTCCACTTCGGCCAGAAAAAACAACCGGGCGCGTCGCTCGATATCCACCAGAGCCAGTGTTTGAGTCAATCGGGCATTGGTTTCATCCAGGGTGCGTTCCTGGTGTTTAATCCGCAACAGCAGGTTTTGCTTTTCATGGGCAGAGCGATTCAGTTGCAGTGCCCAGCCTGAAATCAACCGATCCAGCCCGGCTTGAATGACTCGCAGATCGGCGGAGCCGGTTACCTCCGTCCCGATTGGATGGGATTCTCCCGACAGTTCACGCAACCGGACATGCAGTTGGTGCAACGGATGGAAGTGAACGGTCATCAAATACCAGCCAACTCCGACCAGTATCAGTAAAAATACCAGGGAAATGCCACCAACCTGCCTGAGATTCCACAGGATTTGCCGGTTCAGGTCTACAGAAGAGAGCGTTATACGGATATAACCCGCAACCCTGGCATACTGCGTCCCTGCGTCCTGTTGATTCAGGGCCGGACCAAGGATCGGCTCGGTAATTGCGGGTATCTGCCCGAATAACGGTTCCGTGTCCGGCTGGGGTTCGGCCACGAAAGCAGCCACCACCCTGCCATCCAGATCAATGATTTCCAGTCGGGATACATGGTGCCGTTCCGGTTGTCGTGCCAACCAGGCAAGCAGACGGTCAGTTCCCCAGTACCCCATTCCGACAGAAACCTGCGCGGCCAGTCGCATAGCCAACCGGACACCCCTGTCTGCGTGCCACTGCTGGGTTAGTGCCACGCTGGATGAAGCAGCAAAACCGGCCAAAAAACCCCATAACAGCAGGGTAATCAGCAAAAATTTGCGTGAACCCCGGATGATCAGTGGATTTTGCAGGATGGAGGGGGGCATCCGGGCTCAAAGCCCGAGAATGATGGCCACCATCAGTATGGTCATGAAAATGCCAACCGTGGTCAACACGGCACCCTGAACCTTCTTCGACTCATCCATCAACCCCATGG
>CAIVXW010000068.1 GCA_903910005.1 uncultured Methylococcaceae bacterium | reverse complement strand
TGCCCGAATCGATGGCGGCTGGCTGTGTCATCGTAGGCTCCGACACGGCCCCGGTGCGCGAACTGCTGCAGGATGGTCGCAATGGCTGGCTGGTCAGTTTTTTTGCCGACGGCCACCTGGCGGACCGGATCGAAGCGGTGCTGGATCACCCGACCGGCTGGCGTTCACTGGGCGTGCAGGCACGGGCGGATGTACAGGCCGGGTATGAGAGGCGAGACACATTGCGTCACTATCGGGCCTTGATCCACCGGGTTATTGAATCCAGGTCAGTTTGATTCGGCATCCCCGCCCCCTTCACCCCTTCAATCCCTTCATGTCCATACAGATCAAGGATCTATTCAGTCGCTTCAGACCCTTCCTGATATACGCCGGTATATTCAGTTTCTTTGTCAAGTTGCTGTCGCTGTCTCCCATGCTGTTCATGATGGCGGTATTTCATCAGGTACTGGAGAGCCGCAGCGTGGAGACACTGTTCGTGCTGGCTGGCGTGTTTCTGTTTGCTACCCTGATTGATGCCATACTGGATACCCTGAACACCCGCCTGTTTGCCCGTTTTGGTGACACGGTGTATCTGGAATTGCGCGGCCCGGTGCTTGCGGCCCTGCTGCATAACCGCAAGGCTGCCGCTAACGACAATCACGCCCTGGATGATCTTGATACGATGCGCTCCTATCTGGGAGGAACCGGTCTCAAAGCCCTGTTTGAAATTCCCTGGATTCCCCTATTTGTCTGGATCCTGTGGCTGTTTCATCCCTCACTGGCCGTGCTGGCGATTGTCAGTTCGATCATACTGTTCAGTCTGACCTTCCTTGAAGATGCCGTTGCCGCCGACGCCCAGGTCAGGGCCGGGCTCAAATTGCGGGAGTCCCGTGATTTCATCCACTATGCCTGTGAAAATGCCGAGGCTGTAACCGCCCTGTCGATGCAGGGCAGCATCCGCAGTCGCTGGGAAATTTTGAATGATGAGTATCTGGATCATTCATTCACGGCCAGGAGTCGGGCCAGCACCATCGTGGCATTTTCCCGCTTTGTGCGAACAGCACTGAGCCTGCTGGCCATGACCACGGCTGCCTACCTCTGCATCACTGTACAGGGGATGTCGTCAGGGGTGATTCTGGCCAGCACCATTGTGATGGGCAAGACCCTGGCTCCCATCATTCATGTATTGAGTTCCTGGCGTTCGCTGGTCAGTTTTCGCGCTTCCTGGAAGCGGCTCGATACCCTGTTACAGGCCGGTCAGGGGTCGGGACAGGGATTTCGCAACCCGCCTCCGACCGGAGAATTATCCGTCGAGAACATCCTGTTTTATCTGGACAGGGATCGCACCATTCTGCGCGGGGTCAATTTCCGGCTGGCAGCCGGAGAAATGCTGGGCGTGGTGGGTGCCAGTGCCTCCGGCAAGACCAGTCTGGCCAAACTCATGGTCGGGATTCATCAACCCAGTGATGGCGTGATACGACTGGATGGCATTGACGTTTCCCAATGGGCCAGAAACGGGTTGGGAGAACACATCGGGTATTTGCCCCAGGATCTGCAGTTGTTCAAGGGTACGGTCGCCGAGAATATTGCCCGCATGGGCCACGCCTATCAATCCGTGGATGCGGTGGTGGATGCCGCCCGGCGGGCCAGGGTACACGACATGATCGTCCGTTTGCCGCGAGGCTATGACACTGAAATCGGCGAAGGCGGCCGGATATTGTCGGGCGGACAGCGACGCATGATCGGGTTGGCACGCGCCCTGTTCGGAAGGCCGCGCTTTCTGGTACTTGACGAACCCAATTCAAATCTGGATGGACGCTCCGAGGCTGTCCTGCTGGAAGTACTCCGACAACTGAAGACCGAGGGCGTAACCATCGTCATTGTGGCCCATAAACCCAGCATCCTGCAGGATGCCGACAAGATGCTGGTACTGAACCAGGGGCGTCCGCTGTTGTTTGGAGCCCGTGAGGAGGTTCTCAGGCAACTGGGAGAAGTGAGCGAGACAGATGCGCGGTCTTCGTCCGGTCGCCCCCGCAAAAAAGTGATATCGCCAGTTCAGTCATGATTCATCCCCGGACTCCTACACTAGGCACCCGTTACTCACTGCACCAATGACCATACTTTCGATCCCTGTCGATCCGACCGGTGAGACAACCCGCATCGTTCGGGCCGGCGTTTTCACCATATTGTTTTTCTTCGGTGGTATCATGCTCTGGAGTGCGATGGCACCGATCAGCGGAGCTGTGGTTGCCGAGGGGCACGTAAAGGTTGACACCCAGCGCAAAACCATACAGCATCTGGATGGCGGGCTGGTGCGAGCCATACTGGTACGCGAAGGCGATCGCGTGGAAGAGGGACAACCCCTGCTGGTACTTGAAGATGCCCAGGTTCTGTCCAGTCTGAATGTATTGAGGGATCAACGCAATGCCGAACTGGCCCACGAGGCACGGTTGCAGGCTGAAAAAAAAATGGCCTCAGACGTAAAATTTTCCGATGAACTGAACACGTCGGGCGAGGCAAAGACGGCTGCCTTGTTGCGAAACGAACGAGCCTTGTTCCTGACCCGGAAAAAAAGCATGGAAGAAGAGATCGCCGTCATTCGAGAGGAAATGGCCAGTGCCCGGTCGGGTGAAGCAGCCATTTTGTCGCAGATGGAAGCCGCCCGGGAAAGCATTCGCTACAAGGAAGAGCGGGTTGCAGCCGGTGCCCGGCTCAGCGAAAAGCAGTACATACAGAAGGAGCAGTTTCTGATGATGAAGGAGGGGCTGGCCGACAAGCGGGAAACACTGGGCCAGCTCAAGGCAGCCCTGTCATCGCTTCGGCAGCAACAATCCGAGCTGGAGCTACGCATCATTACCCTGCACAACGAATACATTAAAAATGCCGACAACGAACTCAAGGATGTCCGGCGCACCATTTTTGAGTTGGAGGAAAAAATTCGTCCGGTTGAGCTGACCCTGAAGCGTTCGCAGATCACCGCTCCCGTTGCAGGCCAGGTGATTGATCTCAGGGTGACGACTCTGGGTGGCGTGATACAGGCAGGGGCTCCCCTGATGGATCTGGTTCCTGACAACAAAGCCTTGATTCTGGAAGTCCGGGTCAAAACCAGCGACATCGACAAAATTCACACAGGCCAGGTGGCAGATGTACAGTTGAACGCCTACAATGCCCGCAACGTACCGCATGTCAAGGGTCAGGTGTCCTACATCTCGGGGGACATCCTGCAGGATCCCCATCCGGCGGCCACCCAACTGACTGAATACTATTTGACGCATATTCGCGTGGATGAGACTGAGCTGGCTGTTTTGCAGGCCTCACATCCCGAGGTTTCCCTCACTCCCGGCATGCCGGTGACCGGGTTCATCCAGACCAAAACCCGGACTTTTTTCGAGATATTGCTCAAACCCTTTGAAGATTCCGTCTCCAGGGGTTTGCGAATCGATACTTAGCTGTTAAATTTAGCAACGAATAAGCTTATGACCGGGCGAGCCATCGCCCTGGTTCAACAGATACGGGCTGCGGCCCTTGCGGGCGTGTCCATTTGGGGGGACACCTCGTGTTGGCGCATCCCGAAAAAATTTTTCTGTAAATAAATCACAGAAAAAACACACCTCATCGGGTAGCATTTTTCCACATTTTTAATTTTCAATTTTTTCAAGGGGTCATTATGGCAACACCACCACCAATCCAAATACCGGGCGACCAGTCCATTAAACCAACCAACCAGCAGGCCGCTGAGGCAGTCAACACCATACTGGAGAGTGTTGATGTTGCCACTGCCGTGGCGGACACCACGACGGCTCCGCCTGCCCCGGGGGTCACCGTTTTCAAGGATGCTGAAGGTAATTCGTTCGCTATCGCAGACGCGCAGCAGGCTGCCACTCCCAACGACAACGGCGTCAATGTATTCAATCTGGCCGACCTGCCAGTCGGGGCGCCTGTGATCATCCAGGGCGTTGGCGTCGACAAGGTCAAGGGGGGTGATGCGGGTGACAAGGTCATCAACCAGTCCAACGACGATACCAAGTTCAAGACGGCAGGTGGCGATGACAGCGTTGTGTCGACCGGTTTCGGCTCAAGCACCTACAAGACCGGCGATGGCAACGACAAGGTTATCGGTGGTTCGGGTGACGAACTGCTCAAGGGTAACGTAGGCAACGATACCCTGTACGGCTCTGAAGGCAGTGACACGGTTTCGGGTGGTGCCGGTGATGACGAAGTCAGCGGCGGTGCGGGTAGCAACCAGCTCACCGGCGGTGACGGATCTGATACCTTCGTATTCGATACTGACGCGAACGGCCTGAATACCGTAACCGACTTTACGGCGGATGACATCCTGAAAATCGCCGACCGTAACGGTGACGGCGCGGTTACTGAAGGTGATGACGGCGACTTTACCCAGGAAGTCAAGGACGGCAACCTGGTCATTCACCTGCTCGACGACAGTGGCTCGGAAAATTCGCGTGTGATACTGCAGAACCAGACCAACACCCTGAAGGAGAGCGACACCGACGATGGTACCTTCACCATCTAATCGGCTCCGTCTGGCGGGGGAGCCATCCCCTCCTGCGAAACAAAGGCCCGCCATCGGCGGGCCTTTTTTCTTTGTTTGAATCCACCCAATCATGTCCCTGCAAGCCTACGCCTGTGATGATCTCCTGATTCTGGACTGGTCACATCCTGACGGGATCCAACCCGGGATCAGTGTTCAAGTTGATGATGAAACGGTCTCCAAGCCCGTATTGGGTGCAGAGTGGGTTGGCGTGCCCCGTTACCTTCTGGTCGGTCGCCATCCCGGCATTGGCCAGCGTAGCAATCCGGTTATCCGGATTGTGATGGCATCCGGTCAGACAGTGGCCGAATACACCGCCCGTTGCCTGCCGCAATTGCCAGCCGACTACCTGTCCGATTGTCCGCTGGCCACCCGGATACGTATCGAAAAAATCCTGCTGTTGCAGGTGCCCCGCAGTTTTCCGCAACTCCAGCCAGCCACCTTTGAGCAACTGGCCACCTGCCTGGTGGAATCTTCAGTATTCAGCCGCCGTTGCCCCGATGGTTCGCTCTACATTCGTCTGCCCTGGATGACGGGAACTGAACCTGCCCTCCTCAGCCTGACCGTCACTACAACCGATGCCGACACAGCGGCTGACAGGACGGTGATCTGCCCGGCACTGGCCGAGGGCGGTTACCTGCACACCCTGATCCGGCAGTCTGAAATCCTTGATTATCCGGCTCACTGCTGGCTGCTTGAGGTGCAGGGGGTGCGCCGAACCGCGATCCGGCTTCCGGATTTACCGGAGATTCCACGCGATGTTTCATGGAACCCGTGGTTGCATGAGACATTACTGGCGGCGCACACCGGTGATCGTAGGGCTCTGAAAGCCTTTTTGTTGGTGCAGCCAGGCATCGGTACCCCATTGAAACCACGGCTTATGGGTCAGATCAACGCCATCCGTTCTGACACCCTGCAGGGTCTGGCCTGGAATCCGGGGCAGCCCGATCAGGTTCTGACACTGGAAATCCGGCTGGACGGGCAGCCTTTGGCCGAGGTCGAAGCCAATTTGCCCCATCCGGCCCGAACCGCCGAGGCACCGGTCAATTGCGGTTTTCTGTACCGGCTGGATTCAGCCCTGTTGGGTGATACGCCCCACCGCCTCGACATCCACGAACGGTTCAGCGGTGCGAAGGTGCCCGGCAGTCCCCTGTTCTGGGGTCCGGGCCAGTTCGACGGCGAATGCTCCATCGGGCCACGGGGAACCCTGGAGGGCTGGGTGGCAGAACGCTGTCATGGCGTTCATCCGCTGCGGGTGCGCCCGCAGATTGACGGGGTAGCCCAGGCCGAGACACTGACCCGACCGGACTACCCGGGCAAACGCAGCCGTTTCTCCGTACCGTTGCCGGATGCCGTGTTCGACACCCGTGAACACCGCATCACGCTGGAGGTAAAACGCGCCGGTGCCGACGAATGGTTTGGCCTGCCGCAGGGCGTGGGAGTCAAAACCACCTATCAAGGCCATATCGAAGCGGTCGGCCTCAGCCGGGTCAGCGGCTGGATCATCAATCGCACCGCACCGGAACGGCCGGTGTCGCTGGATTTACGCCTCAATGATCGCACCCTGGCCTGGCAGCGGGCCGAGGGTCTCCGAACGGATGTGGCGGACAAACCGGGCCGGCACGGGTTTGAGTTCGTGCTGCCGACACAGGATCGCTCCGGGATTACCGCCCGCATCAGCCTGCACCTGACTGGCAGCGGGGTGGAGGTACTGGGTCCGCCGGTTCTGGTAACCCCATACGAAGTGGCCATTCAGGCTCTGGCCCAGGCGGCGGCGGTTCTCAATCGCCAGGCCGATGAGAGTCCTGAACCCGAGCCGGAACTGACCCTCTGGGTACGTACCCAGATTCTGGGCAAGCTCCAGACCGAATTGCGCCGGGCCCGAAATTTTCCGGCCCGGATTGACCTGACACTGGGTTCGCTGCTGCGGATGCCGGTGTATTCAAGCCCGGATGCGGTAGTCGATGTGATCGTGCCGGTGTATTCAAGCCCGGAGCAAACCCTGCGTTGCCTCGACAGCGTGCTGGCGGCCCGTACCGATACGGCCTTTGAACTGGTCGTTATTGACGATGCCAGCCCGGAAGCTGACCTGCATACGGCACTCCGCACGCTGGCTCGGGAGAACCGGCTGACCCTGCTGGAAAATCCACTCAATCAGGGCTTTGTGGCCAGCGTCAACCGGGGCATGCAGTTGCACCCCGGGCGCG
>CAIVXW010000067.1 GCA_903910005.1 uncultured Methylococcaceae bacterium | reverse complement strand
TGCCATCGGCGTTGAAGATGCGATAGCGGAAATCAACCGAGGCATCCGGGGCCGACTCTACCAGTAAAATCTGGTCACAGCCGATGCCGTAATGACGATCCGCCAATTGCCGAACCTGCCCGGGAGTTAGTCTGACTGACTGGCGTATGGCGTCAATCACTACAAAGTCGTTGCCCAGTCCCTGCATTTTGGTGAATTTCAGCGTCATGTCAGTCCAGCATCCGTTCACTGGCATAGAGGTCCGTCAGGGTCTCGCGGGGGCGAATCGGGGTGACTGTGGTTCCGTCGACCATCAGTTCGACCGGGCGGGGACGGCTGTTGTAATTGGAACTCATGCTGAAACCGTAAGCACCGGCACCGCATACCGCCAGGAGGTCACCCGGACGCAACCGGAGTTCCCGCTCCTTGCCGAGGAAATCGCCGGTTTCACAGACCGGTCCCACCACATCATAGACTGCGGCCGGTACGTCGCTGCGCGGGCTGACCGGAACAATGGCCTGCCAGGCCTGATACAGGGCCGGACGCAACAGGTCATTCATGGCGGCGTCAACAATGGCAAAGTGTTTTACCGGATTGGACTTCAGGTACTCGACCCGGGTCAGCAGTAGCCCGGCATTGCCGACAATGGCCCGGCCCGGTTCCATCAGCAGTTCGTAGCGGTCGGGCGGCAGACGGCCCAGAATGGCCCGGGCGTAGTCATCGGGTTCAGGCGGCATTTCATCCCGGTAGCGAATGCCCAGCCCGCCCCCAATGTCAAGGTGGTGAATGGCAATGCCCCGGTCGCCCAGACGTTCCGCCAGATCAAGCACCCGGTCGAGGGCATCCAGGAATGGCAGGGTGGAGGTCAATTGAGAGCCGATATGGCAATCAATGCCGGTGACCCTGATGCCCGGCAACCCGGCCGCCCGTTCGTAGGCCTCGACAGCCTGATCAATGGCGATGCCAAACTTGTTTTCCCGCAGTCCGGTGGAAATGTAGGGATGGGTATTGGCATCAACATCGGGATTTACCCGCAACGACACCGGTGCGGTAACACCCTGTTCAACCGCGATCCGGCTCAGACGATCCAGTTCGTCGCTCACTTCCACATTGAAACAGCGAATACCCGCCTGCAATGCCCGCCGCAGTTCATCGATCCGTTTGCCGACACCGGAAAAAACCACCCGGGAAGGGTCGCCCCCCGCCGCCAGAACCCGCTCCAACTCTCCGACTGAAACGATGTCAAAACCCGATCCCAGCCGGGCCAGCAGATTCAGGATGGCCAGACTGGAATTGGCCTTGACGGCATAGCAAACCAGATGCGGCCGGGAACCAAAGGCCTGATCGAATGCACGCCACTGGCGTTCCAGGGTGGCACGTGAATAAACATAGGCGGGGGTACCGAACTGCCCGGCCAGGGCCGGCAACGGAACGCCTTCGGCGTGCAAGACGCCGTCATGGTACGCAAAAAAATCCATCAGCGGGTACTTTTCCGGTTATCGGGGGAAGAATCGGGGAAATAGAGCGGGCCTTTCTGCCCACAGGCAGTCAGCAGCATGATCAGGACAAGCAACAGGGATAAGCGCGGATACATGAACAAGCGACATAACCGGATATGAACAAGAAGAGTCGGGATTCTATAGCAAATGAGTTTTCATTCCCACAAGGAATCCGGGGGGAGGCGGCAGTGGGCAGTGCCCGTGCCGCGACAATTTGTCACATGGTGGCGAAAACGACTCGCTGATAATATGGTTTCGTCTGCCGGGGTTCTTCCTCCCCTGGCAGGGTTCCCGATGAGCCTGCTCAGCTCAATCCTCCCCTGGAAATGCAGGGTTTGCCCGCCCTGCATCTTCCTTGCACTCATACACCCCACGCCTCCCTGATTCAGCGTCCCCGCTCGCACTGCGGCCCGGACGGTGCCGTTTTGGCTGGCCGGTAACGCGCCATAATTGCCGGTATCTGTCGTTCCAGTTCCCGTATCCTGTTCTCATGTGACGGATGGGTGGACAGGAACTCGGGTTGCTGCGCCCCGGCGTTTTTATCCATGTTTTGCCAGAATGCAACGCTGGCTTGTGGATCGAAACCGGCTTTGGCCATCAATTCCAGGCCATACAGGTCTGCTTCACTCTCCTGGGTGCGGCTGTAAGGCAACAAAATACCGTACTGCGCTCCCATTCCCAGTGCCCCCATCAGCAGTCGGGCCGATGCCGAATCGGGCTGGGCCATGGCTCCAACCAGACTCAAACCCTGACGCACCGCCAATTGCTGGGACAGACGTTCGTTGGCATGATGAGCCAGTACATGAGCCAACTCATGCCCCAGCACGGTAGCCAACTGATCCTGGGTTCGGGTGATTGCCAGAATACCACTGTGAACCCCGATTTTACCTCCCGGCAAAGCAAAAGCATTGGCGGTTGGGTCGTCGAATACCACAACTTCCCAATGCCCCCCGGTTTGCCGTATGAGGGCATCAGCCACGCAGTTCACGAATCGGTTATCAGACGGACGGGTGTTCATGCGTTTTTGCTGCTTCATTGCGGCAAAGCTGCGTACTCCCATGGATTCTACCTGTTGTTCAGGTGCCAGCAAGAGTTGATTGCGTCCCAGCGGAGAGGTGGCACAACCTGACATGAAAGCCAGGAGCAGGATTATCTTGGCAAAATCAGTGCGGGGTAAGGGTCTCATGATTTCTGGGTGCGTCGTGTTGGTCCGTTCGGGGTAAGGATATCGGTTGGCGATTACCGGTTGTTGCACGGGGCACTGTCCATCAATCCCGGATTCGGTCAGCCGGATCCGCGCCGGGTTTTGAGGCGTGCCAGTGCGTCCTGAATGGCTTCCTTGCCACGGCGGGCACTGTCCTGCTGGGCCTGTTCTTCCCGTGCCTTGCGTGCCAGACGGGCCTGGTAGCGTGTTTTGGCGTGATTGGCCCGGTTCTGCGCTGCCAGCCATTCGGCCTGTTGTCTTTTTGCGGTTTGAAACTGTCGTACCAGGGGAATATGACTGGGGCAAACGGCATCACAGCAGCCACATTCGATACAGGCAGCAAGGTGGAGTGCCATAGCCTGCTCGCGCTGTCCGGCTTTGGTATGGCGGTAGAGTTCCTGAGGTAGCAGACCGGCCGGGCAAACGTCGACACAGGTTCCACAGCGTATGCAGGGTTGCTCGGGGCCGACCTCTACGGTTTCGCTGCTTCCGCCCACCCAGATACAGTGAGTAGACTTGGTGACAGGGAGTTGATCGCTGGCCAGCGGGTAACCCATCATGGCCCCGCCTTGTACCAGGCGTACGGCTTCTCCGGTGTAGCCTCCACAGTACTTGATCAGTTCACTGATCGGTGTTCCCAGCCTGACCCACAAATTATAGGGTTGCCTGATCCCCTGGCCGGTCAGGGTGACCAGACGGGAAATCAGCGGGCTGTTCCAGTGAATTGCATCATGGATGGCGGCGACCGTGGCGACATTGAGACAGACCAGGCCCAAGTTTTGCGGATGCCCCCCGTGTGGAACTTCCATTCCTGTCAGTGCCTGTATGAGTTGTTTTTCACCCCCGGCAGGATAACGGGCCGGGACGCGCACGATTTGAACCGAATGATCGCCGCTGCAGGCCACGGCGGCATTCAGTGCGTCCCATGAAGCGGTTTTATCTGCTTCAATGGCCAGAAGGCAGCGACGGATATTGAAGGTTGTGAGCAGCAGACGGGCACCCGCCAGTACCCGATGAGGAAAACGAACCAGCAGGGTTTGATCGCAACTGGACAGCGGCTCACACTCGGCACCGTTCAGGATCAGGGTATCGATGCCTGCCGAATCCAGCTTGCCAGTCGTAGGGAAGCCAGCTCCACCCAATCCTGTGATGCCGGCCTGCCAGATACGATCAAGCAAAATTTTCGGCGTCAGGACGGGTGGCGGATTTACCAGGTGACTCACAACCGGCATATCCCTGCCATCGGTTGTGATGACCAGATACGGCCCAGTGGCCAGCGGGAGTGAATCAAGCGTTGCCACGACACCGGAACTGGACGCATGCTGCGGGGGGTGATCGGGGTGTTCGGCCAATAGCTGGCCTTTGAGTACCGGCTGACCCGGCTCCACCCGGGGGATGAGGGTCATGCCCCGGCTCTGGATCAGGGGAAAGAGCAGGTGCCGGGGCAGGGGAGGGATGGCGAGAGGGGGAAGCCCCGATGATCCGGGCAGATCAGCGGGAGCCAGGCCGTTATGGTGTCTGTGCAGGGGCACCATCTTGCCTTTCGTCTGCCGGAACATCCGTCGGCTGAGTCGTTTGCCCAATTTCCTGTGCAAGGGTCTGACCCGGAGTGGTTCCGGTTTCGCCATCGGCCGGGGGCGGTGGGGGTGTTGATCCCGAACGACTTTTGCTGATTAACTGATAGGGTACTGCCGAAATCAGGCCTGATACGCAACCAAACCCCAGAGCGACGGCAATGCCGAGTGCCTGGATGCCGAGTTGTTGTATTTCAGGCAAGGTAAAACTGCCGGCAGTCCCCATAAAGCCCAGACACAGGGTACCGAACACGCCACTGAATCCGTGGGTGGCAATCAGTGCCGCCGAGGTGTGATCCTGCCTGAGCAGCGTTGCCTGCAATAATCGGTAGGTGTATGCCTGTATCAGGCTGGCCAGACCGCCTACCGCCATGGCTTCGACCGGTGTGAACCGATCTACCCCGGCAGACACGGCAACCAATCCTCCTAGCACGCCGGTCGCCAGCCTGAAATAGATCAGCGAACAGTCGGCTTCGCGGGTTTGTCCACGGTTGACCGACATCAGGAAAGACACCACGATTGCAGTGGCTCCCGCCAGTGAAACATTGATGATCGGCAAAGTCAGCAACTGTGTGTCAAGATGATGGTAACCCATTGCCAGGCCAAACCAGTTGAGCCACAGGATGAACAGTGCCAGCAGGGCGTGAACCGGATTGCCGCTGGTCGTTTCGCTTCCGGGGTGTTGGCTCCCCCCCAGGGGAAATCGCCACAACCAGCCCAGTGAAAACCAGGCTCCCATTGAATGAATGACCGTTGCCCCGGCAAAATCGAGAAATCCCAGTTTTTGCAGCCAGCCCGGGTCGGCGGGTATCCAGTGTCCCATCCAGATCCAGCGTCCCATCAGCGGATGAACCAACGCTCCCAGCAGCAATGCCATGAGGGCGTGCCCCCACAACGAAATGCGACTGGACAGAATGGTGTTGGCCACCAGACCCACCATGATGGTCATTTCGAGGTGAAACAGCCAGAAGGTATCGTTGGAACTGCCATTGGGTGCCAGCTCGCTGCCGTAAGGACTGATCGAAACCAGCAGGGATTGCCCGTAGCTGATCCAGGAACCGACCGTGGCGAAGGTCAGCAGCATGATGGCGGTAACCATCAGGTTGCGCAGCAGTATGGGTGGAACCCGGGATTGTTCCGTACGGGAGGCTTCGAGAAAACTGAAACCCAGCGGTGCCAGAAAAACCAGGACGGCGGCCAGCATGGCTTCCAGTGGAGCAGCGTAGCTTGAAGTATCGAAAGCAGGGGCAGCGGAGCCCGGTGCCCCTGAATGAGCCGCCGGGTACATGTCACTGCCTGCTGCCGTGTCATAACCGGATTTTTCAACCGGGATGGCGGACTCAGAGCCTGGCTGGATATTGGTTTCGGGTGCCCCCACTGTGGCGTGTTGCCTGGCGGCAGGCGACTGGTTCGAGCGTCTCAGGTATGCATTCACTTGCTCGACCGATTCTTCCAGTTTTCTGAAACGCTCCAGATCCCGGGTACGGTTTTCATACAACTGAATGGCGGCCTCTTCCATCTGTTGTCGCAAACTGTCAAGCGATTGGGCATCGATACTTCGGGCGTCTTGCTCCGGCACCGAACCGGTGGAGTTTGAACCCCCGACAGTGACCGCTTTTTTTTCCTCTGCCAGAGTGTTGGCGGAAACCACGGCAAGCAGGGTTGAGAGTAGAACCGGTAACACTGAGACCCGGGTACCTGATCTCCTGAACCGATTCACCGGAATACCAGTCAATGGTGAGTCTTTGATGTGCGGCATGGCATGGTTTCTCAAGGGAGGCTAGCGCGGTTTTTTAGGATCCGAAGCCAGCAAAAACAGAAGCCCGATGAGGGGGGTGAACAGGATGGATGCCCACAAATAGCCCCAGTATCCCCACTTGCGATTACGACCAATGAAGGCAAGCAGAATTGATACACCCACATAAACGGCTATGACTACATATTCATTCATTATAATTGACCTACAACGTTGTGGTTTGACGAGAGTGAGTGGCTTTACTTCCCGGTTTCAATCAGGAAATCAGGTGCCAGTTGTACCAGCGGGCTGGTTCTTAGCAGATTGTAATCATCGAGCTTTTGCAGATTGACATCCACTATTGGAAGGTTTTCAACTTTTGCTGACAAATCATGGACATGTTGATTTCGCACGATATTGCCAAACAGCGTTATGAATCCCTCTGAATGCGTATTATAGCCCTGTCCAAATTTGCCCAGACGTAGTGAAGCAAACTCGCCCAGATTGGTATCGCCCACGAGTGATATCAGGGGAACCTTGTAGTCATCGAGCGGTGCCTGCAGGCGACGCAGCATCTCGCTATCCGGGTCAGCAATCCCGGTGATGTTGATCATGTCAACCTGGAGTGACAATTTGCCCAGACACCTAATGAACTGTTTTTCCATATCCACTGGCGTCATGCCGGTTTGACTGACACCGCAAGTTTCCAGTTTTATTTCGTTCTCCCGGGCAAAACCCCGGGCATTACTCAATTTGGTGGATACGCCGGGATCGCCGTCCTCGGCGTAAATCATGCCCAGTCGTTTGAATTTGAATATTTCATGCAGAAACTTGAGTTGTAATATCCGTAATTGAGTTTCGCTTTCCGTGTTGACAAAGGCCTTGACGAAGCCACCCTTTGGAGCAGTCGCACTAAGTCCGGTCATTTTGGCCTGGCGATCAAATTGCCAGAGGATATAGGGGAAATGTACCACAGGCAGCCAATTCCAGTTCCCCTCCTGCAAAACCTGAAAAAAGTATTTTTTTCCAACAACATCCCCTCGTACATCAAAAGCGTGAACACCGGTGACTCCTACCCAGAATGCAAGATGATGCAGGGTTGAGCTGATGAATCTTGGCTGTGATGACCCGCCTTTTTCGATGGCATGGGCCAGCAAATTCACTGAATCATACCCTTGGGCCGCGTTTTGATCAGGAGGTTTTTGGTGCTTCGATTTGTAGTTCTGGATAAACTCCACATGATGGGGGTTTTCGGCTCTTGGCCGATAAAAGGCCGGCACGATGGTACCATTTCCGCTTTCACCTACCAGATTCCTTAAGGGGCCCAAATTGAGGGAATTGCCGCCCATAATGGGTGCAGTTACGCCCATTTCCCGCAACTGTCTGATCATGCGGGCTCCTGATGTGGTATCAGTCGAGAGGAACACCATATCCAGTGGTAATTTGGAAATTTGGGCAATAATGTCGCGATAGTCATCCTTCTCGGCATCAAAGGAACGCCGGGCCGCAAAATGCATTTTCAACTCGACAGCGGCATCCTCAAACAGGAAGGCCAGTTCACGGCGACTGTAGCCAAATGAGTACAACAGGGCAATATCCTTGTAGCCCAGCAGTTTCGCCACGCTGGCCAACTGTCTTGCCATAACCCCGTTATGGGGGATCATGCGAAATATATAGTTGAAGTTGTGGGTGGTGGTATCCTTGCCGGTCGAGAGTGGGGGCATGAAAATTACATGGCTTTGTTCATAGATCACCGAGGCCGCAATGGCAACTTCCGTTTTATGATGCCCCAGCACTGCGGAGACACGGGGGTCATTGGCGATGCGCATGATGACCGGACGATCCTTGTCATAATCCTCGCGGGCGTCCTCTATTTCCAGCCTGAGTTTGCGCCCCAGCAGTTTAGCCGGGCGTTGGTTGATTTCATCGACCGCCAGTTTGATGCCATTCAGATAGCTTTCTGCCCACGGCTCCCTGATGGCGACAATCACAATGTCATTTTGCTTATTCGCGGCATACCGTTCCCGAGCCGCGATCAAGTCTTCATAATTGGTGCCAAACCCGGTAATGACCAGGGTGACCGGCAGGGCAGCCAGTAACAGGCTGCGGATGAAAAATGATATGAACATCATGGGAGGCCTGGTTACTCCGTATTCAGTATCAGGGGTAGTCCATCCTTGCCGGAGCCGACTACGATAACCTTGGAGTTTTGGGATTTAGCCAGCTCCCTGGTCGCCTGGATACCTTCATAGCGCAGGTTTTGCGGGCTCATGCTCTGGTCAATGGTCGAGTGATATTCATGAATACCTTTGGCCTCGATGCCCAGTCGTTCGGCTTCCTTGCGGGCAACCTGGAGACGGTAATCATAAGACTTTGCCAGTTCCTCCTGGCTCAGTTTTTCTTCAATTGCCGTCTTGATGGTATCGGGCATGGAGATGCTGCGAATGATGATGTCCTCAACCTTGACGTAGTTCCGGCCTACTTCATCGAGTGCCAGCAGAATGGCGTTGGTCAATAATCCTTCCTTGTTGGTATAGATGTCCTCGGCGTCATAGTTGCCGAGTTGTTTTCGCATTACTGATTCGATTTGGGGTACTATAACCCGGTTAAGATAGTCTGGACCCACCTTCTGGTGCAATAGACCCAGTACTTCAACCTCGGGTTGATAGCGAATGGCCAGGGAGAGCTTTATCGTCAAGCCCTTGTTGCTCAGAATATTGAACTCATGCAGGGCCAGTTGTTTTCGGGTTTCATAGATATACATCGTATTGAGGGGGTTGATAATATTCAAGCCCTCGGTATAGACATAATCCACCTCGGTGCCGCTGAAAAGGTGGAATAAAACGCCGTTATAGCCCGGGTTGATGATGATGATAACCCGATGCCATAAAATGACCAGCAGGGTAATCAGTACGATGAGCGAGATCATGAAGCCCGGAAGTCGGCCCCACAGCCATCGTCTGAATCGCGCCCTGGCTTTTGAGAGTTCGTCCGTTTCTTCCGGGGATTCGGATTCGGTTCTGTCCAGTGAGAAATTGAGGAAATCAGGCAGAATGGTTTTGTCTGGGGTTTGCATGGCGACTCGCGCAAGCGGCTGGTTGGGAGGTTACCTGATGAGTAATGCAAGAGGGCTTCCCGGAGGCATTATGGCAGTAGCAGACAGACGAGCCGGGGCAGCGAGTGCCCCGGCTGCGGATGCCACACCCATGGGATCAGGCTTTTTGCACCTGTTCCGGTTGGGATTTGGGAGCGGCCAGATTATTACGTCTGCCGTCACGAAAATCACTGATGACGTCAATGGCACCGATCAAACCGAGTCCACCGCTGAGGGCGGCCAGAATAAGCACCGGATGCGCCGTAATCAGAGCCAGCGGGGTGGATTTGATGAACAGGGAAAGACCGGTTCCGGTGATTGCCGACGTGCCGGTGGTCGTGGCTGTGGTGGTGCTGGTTGTAGTTGCTGCGGTAGCTGCACCGGCAGCCCCGGCCGGATCGGTCAGGATGTTCATCAGGTCGGAAAACCCGTTGGAAAGGGTATCAGCCAGACCGCTTAGATCAATATTGCTTAGATCAACTGACATACGGTAGCCTCCTCATGTTGTAGGCTTGGGTGAACAGGGTTGTGACAATCCTCAAGTACACGATGCCAATGCACAGATGTCCTGCCGGAAAATCAGGATGGATGTTCGGGCGTTGTGGATTCGGGCAGGAGAGTAGTGACTTGATCAGTGCAGGAACCCGCATCAACCAGGCAGCCAAAAGACAGACCCCGGCGGATTCACTTTCACTGAGGGTAAGCATACCAATAAATGAAGCCTTTGGGGTAGTCTGACGGGTGTAATTTACCGGGTTGCAGGCAAAAGGCAGTAGGCAGTAGGCAGTAGGCAGAGGGCAGAGGGCAGAGGGCGTATCAGGGTTTTGTGCTTTAACGTGAAGTCAGGATAAGGCTGGGGCAGGTGTGAATGGGGAATGG
>CAIVXW010000066.1 GCA_903910005.1 uncultured Methylococcaceae bacterium | reverse complement strand
GGCGACGACGACCAAAAGCGACAGAACTGCATGTCCGGAAAACCGGACGCCGGCTCAGAACAACTACGATCCACCAAGACTGGCCAATTCCTCGACCGTCGGCACCCGCCAGGCCAGCCAGGTTTCCCGGGCCACTTGCCCGGCATAAGCCTGAGCCTCGTCAAATGTTAATCCCGTTTTTATCTGCTTCATCCAGATCAGCCCGGTTTGATGATCCACCACCTCGCTGCCATCGGCTGACAGTTCATAGCGCCCGGCTATCAGGGTTCGGATTTCGCTCACCGGTTGCTTCAGTGCCTCCTCCGCTTCCGGTGGTGTCCTGAACAGAACCGCTATGTCGTCCGGGTGTACCTTAACCTTCAGCAAGTTACAAATCCCCTGGCACAGGGTCGCATCATCCGGGGATCGCTGCAGCAAGGTCGCCAGTGCTTGCGCCAGTGCGTCCTGCCGGTTTGACCACAGCCAGCATCCCTGGCCACTGCGAACTAACCGAACCGCGAAGTTGCCGCGAAAGCGGCTGTTGACACTGCCATAGTCGAAATTGACAAGCCAGGCGTAACCGGCATTACCGACATACGGCGAAGACGACCAAAAATCCTCCAATGGCATGTCCGGAAAACCGGACACCGAACCATGACGACGGCTACGATCTACCAGACTGGCCAATTCGTCGACGGTCGGCACTCGCCAGGCACGCCCGGTTTCCCGGGCCACTTGCCGGGCATACGCCTTAGCCTGAGCAAATGTTAGTCCGGTCTTTACCTGCTTCATCCAGATCAGCCCGGTTTGATGATCCAGCACCTCGCTACCATCGGCTGACAGCTCATAGCGCCCGGCTATCAGGGGCCGGGGCTCGTTCACCGGTTGCTTCAGTGCAAGTTGTGGCCTGAACAGGGCGGCTATGTCGTCCGGGTGCGCCTCAAATTCCAGCAGGTTGCAAATCCACTGACGCAGGGTCGCGTCATCCGGGGATTGCTGCAGCAGGGTCGCCAATGCTTCCGCCATCGCATTCAGCCGCTGTGACCGCAGCCAGTGTCCCAGTTGGTAACCGCGAACTAACCGAACAGCCAGGGAATTTGTACGGTAGCTGCTGCTGACATTGCCAGCACCGAAACGGACACTCCAGGCGAGATTGGCAAGACCGATATATGGCGACGACGACCAAAAGCGACAGAACTGCATGTCCGGAAAACCGGATGCTGGATAATGACGACGGTCAGGATCCACCAGACTGGCCAATTCGTCGATCGTCGGCACTCGCCAGGCCAGCCCGGTTTCCCAGGCCACCTGCTCGGCATAATCCTGAGCCTGATCAAAGGTCAGTTCGGTCTCTACCTGTTTCATCCAGATTAGCCCGGTTTGATGATCCACCACCTCGCTGCCATAGGCTGACAGCTCATAGCGCCCGGCTATCAGGGTTCGGGTCATGCTCTCCGGTTGCTTCAGCGCAACTCCTGCTTCCGGTGGTGATCCGAAGTGGGCCGCTATGTCGTCCGGGTGCGCCTCGACTTGTAGCAGGTTGCAAATGCCCAGGCACAGTGTTGCGTCATCCGGGGATTGCTGCAGCAAGGTCGCCAGTGCCTCCGCCAGCCCATCCCACCGCTGTGACCGCAACCAGCGTTCCAGTTGGCCACTGCGAGCCAGGCCGACAATTTCCACAGTCATATTTTCCTTCAGGTGATCCAGTGTCGTCATTTTTCTGCCGTTGATCGGCAAGTCGAATTTCATGCGTGCCATGATGTTTTTACCGGTGGTGGGTGGGGGGTTATCGGGCTGTCAGAACTGCAGGATGTTGCGACGCAAGGAGGCGCATCGGCTAGTCATAAACGATGCGCTTCCCTTTGTTCAGTGTGTCTTATGCGGGTTGATTGTTTGGGGTGCAGGTTACTGTCGTTCCATCATGAGCGTAGGTTTCTATTACTAATTCTTCTGATATTCTATGAACAGGGGGGATGGCTGCTAAAAGGCAACATGCAAGTTGTCTGTCTGGATCTTCCGCATGTTGAAAATCATCCAATGTAAGATACTCGCCATCCGTCTTCTTGACTCTCTCAATTTTATCTACGATAAACCATACCCTATGGGCTCGCGTTGTATCTCTGGCATGGTTTGTAAAATAAATAGAGTCTGAACTACATTGTGGTTTTTCTGTACTCCATGACTTGACGTGAAGTTTGAACTCTATTTTACCTTTCCACTCCCTGGTTCTGGTGTGACGTTTATTGTAACGCAGGTACATAATAAATCCTTGTCCTTTCGGCAGGTCTCTTGGCATTACTCTTTGCCATGACAGGCAAAAGTATTTTTTCCCGGAGTCAACCCAGTTGTGTAATTCATTATTGTCTTTTATTTCCCCCGGTTTTTTCTCAATCCAAGTGCCATTGGCACCATAGATATAAAAAATTTCGTCGCTCATTTTTAGAGTCTCTGATGGTTTGGAAGACAGGATATTAAAACCAAAAGATAGGCCGACGCAAGCAGGCGTATCAACCAATCACCCACGTCTCACATATTCCCCGAAAGCGCAGCCATCCTGGCTACGCTCCGGGGGACAGTGATTCACCGTCAAATCATGTCAGTGAACACTGATGCCATGGGTTACAGATGCATGATTATCATGTCTCCCCACTTGTCCTTCAGGTATTCGGCAAGCACCTTGCGGTAACAGTGGTTGGCTCTCGGTTCGTTGCACATCAGGCAGGCACCGTCAATCAATTCCCTGGGAATGGTAGTCTCAATTTTCCGACTGGATAACAGTGTCTGAACCTGTTGTTTATATTGATGAAAGGATGCGGGGGTAAGTTTGGCGTCATCCAGCATGTTTCTGTCAGGCACAAGCTCCAGATTACGAACATACTCTCTTTGACCCATCTCCTGGAGCAGGAAGGGCAGATTGTTCTTTTTGGAAAATCCGCCAAGGTTGACGGTATTTTCTGGTCTGATATCGATGACCCGAACCAGTGCCGGCTTGTTGATCTGCGTAAAGAACTGCTGAGCGGTTTTATCCGACACCCCGATTGTAAAAACTATCATACGTTACCTCTTTTATTTTATTTCATTGTAATGAACGATGCTGAAGGCATATTTTTCAAAACCTGAGTAATGGAGTGTCAAGCCCGCTGCCATTCGGTTATACCGTTTTCAGTTTTTGTTCGTTCTTTGAATAACCATTATCTACCGCTACGGAACTACCCAAATCCGCTGGCGGCTTGTGCGAATAAATTCGCAGGGCCATATCGACGTTTAGAGATGAATGATTTCCAGGTCGCCCCACTTTTCTTTCAGATACTCGGCGACCAGCCGTCGGTGGCAAAATTCGGCACTCGGCTCACTGCAAAGCAGACATCCCCCGTCTATGAGTTCCTTCGGAACGTTTGTCTCGATCCTTCTGTCTGTCAATAACTCCCTGAACTCCTTTTTATATTTGAGGTAATCGACGCCGTTTGTCCTTTGATCGTCCATCAAGGCTTCGTTGGGTGCCATATCCAGGCGATGTACATAATCCATTTGATTGACTTGCCGGAGCAGGAATGGCAGGTCGTTCCTGTTGGTAAAACCGGCGGAAGGCCCCTTGTTGTAAAGTCTGATATCGACGACTCTGAGCAGACCCGGCTCGCGCAGTCGCGTAAAAAACTGTTCCGTATTTTTCCGGGAAAAACCAATGGTGAATACTTTCATTTTTTTACTTCTTGAATGATGGATGAATGGTTTATCAATATCAGCCTCGGTATATTCATGCCGCTTTGCTGATGATGTTGCAGGGGTGATCCCCGTAGCAGGCTTCCAGCCCGCTACGGAGAACGACCTTACAGGTGGATAACTTGCAGGTCTCCCCATTTCTCCTGAAGATAATCGGTAACCATCTTGCGATGGCAGTCGTTGGCACTCGGCTCACTGCACAGCAGGCAGGCACCGTCGATCAGTTCCCGGGGAACGGTTGTCTCGATCTGCCTCTCGGCCAACAATTTAAAAAACTGTTCCTTATACTGTTCATAAGACAAGGGGTTGGTTGTGGGGTGATCCATCATGCTTCTATCCGGGGCCAGATCAAGTCGATGAACATACTCTATGTTACATATCTTCTCCAAAAAAAACGGGAAATTATTTTTCTTGGTAAACCCGGCCAGAGTGGAGGTATTTTTAAGCCTTACGTCTACGAGCCTGACCAGGCTGGGCCGTTGCTGTTTGAGAAGGGTAAAGAATTGTTGGGCAGTCTTTTTAGAATAACCGATAGTAAAAACTTTCATATCAAACCTCTTTCACTCTATTTAATTTACATCATTAGACTTGTTGGCACTGATGTCATATAATTAAAATTCAGTTAATAACTTTTTGT
>CAIVXW010000065.1 GCA_903910005.1 uncultured Methylococcaceae bacterium | reverse complement strand
CGGTTCTTCTGAAAGGGAACCTCGGTTGAAATCATCTCGGCCGTATTGGTGTTGACCTTGAGATGATTCAGGGTATACCGAAGCGTCAGTCCGCTCAGCAAAATAAACACGAATATGACGACCCAGGGCCATCTCAGCAGGTTTTCCTCCCACCAGTACAGGATGCGGGTCAGCAGGATGCCATAGGGACGGCGGGTCATGGGGAGGGTCTGCCTGGATTAGGTGTCCGCTGTCACGGACCGGAGAAGAAAAAATGCTCGACCCTGGCCCGTTCCGAAACCGTGTGAAGCGTCTGATGGGCAGACCTGAAAGCCGTACCCAGTCGTTTGAGGGCCAGCCACTCGCCCGGATGCAGGGCGGCATGGGATAGCAGTTTGGGCATGCGAAGCCTGCCGTCGCTATCGACCGCATGACGGATCGAACCAGGTAGCGTCATGTGAACCGTATCGGCAATGGCCCTGATCGCCACAAACGGGATTTCGGCATGGCGGGCGACGGCGGCGATGGCCGCACTCTCCATGTCCACCGCAACCGCAGTGGTGGTCGCATGCAAAAACTGCTTGTCTGCCGGGGTGGCGATAACCGCCAGGCTCTCGATCAGGAGTCCGCCGGTCAGGGGTAAATCCGTGGCCAGGGCGTCGCTCAGGCGACTGCGCCAGCCGGACTCGGTGTGGTACAGGTCACCGGTTGCCCCCAGAATCCGTTCAGGCAAAACCAGATCACCCGGCTGAAGGGTGTGGGTCAGGGCACCGGCCGAACCCCAACTGATCAGACCGGTTACGCCTTTTTCGAGCAGTTGGCGGGCCGCACGGTGAGCGGCCCAGGCACCTGTGCCGGACAGAACCACCCAGTGGCCGGACGATAACTGCCGGGGGGCATGATGGGCCAGTTTGAGTGGAGTTAGCGAGGTTCGCTCTGCCTGCAAGGCAATGATGAAACCAAGGGAATGATTCACGCCGGATGACTAATGAGACTGGGGAGAAACGGAATACCGGGGAGGGTTGCGGTTTTACTTACCCTTCCCCGGACGGGGAACACGCTGACTCAGTGATAACGGGTGTTCAGGGCAGCCTGTTCATCAGTGACTCGCCAAGAAATCCCCGCTGTTCAAGGCCGGAGCGTTCGTTCCGGTAGCGGGCCAGAGCCCACAACGGGAAGAATTTATCGTACCCGTGGTATTTCAGATAAAACACCTTGGGGAAACCCGGAGCCGTGAAGCAGTCATCTTTCCAGAAGCCATCGGCCTGCTGGTTTTTGAGCAGGTAATCAATGCCGCGTTCGACCGCAGTACACGCCGTTTCACCGGCGGCCATCAGGGCCAGCAAGGCCAGACCGGTCTGGAAAGCGGTGCTGGTGTGGAAGCGTCCGCGCTGATCCGGGCTGGCATTGTGGTAGGTCATGTTGTCTTCACCCCAGCCACCATCATCCCGCTGCACGCCCTTGAGCCATGCCACCGCCCTGGCTACTGCCGGGTCTTCCCGGCGGATACCGGCGGTCTCGAATCCGGCCAGTACCGACCAGGTTCCGTAGATGTAGTTGGTTCCCCAGCGTCCAAACCAGGAGCCATCCGCTTCCTGTTCACGGCGGAGGTAGTCGACACAGCGATTCACCACCGGGCGCAAGGCTGGCTGGCTGTCCTGCATGGTGGCCAGATACATCAGGCAGCGTCCGCTGACATCGGCCGTCGGCGGATCCAGCAAGGCACCGTGATCGGCGAAGGGAATATGGTTGAGATAGTAGTGGGTGTTGTCCGCGTCAAAGGCTCCGAACCCGCCGTTACGGGATTGCATGCCGGCAATCCAGCCGGTGGCCCGTTCCAGCGAATAGGCAAACTCAGGTGAACCGTCGCGGGCCAGGGCATGAGCCACAACCGCACTGTCATCCACATCCGGGTAGTAGCTGTTTGCAAACTGGAAAGCCCAGCCCCCGCCGGGGAGTTCAGGCCGCTGAATCTGCCAGTCACCCGGTTCATCCAGCAGTTGTTTGCTGGCCAGCCAGCTCATGGCATTTTTGAGGGCTTCCCTCAGGGGTTGATCGTTCGGGTTGTAGCGGACAATTTCCTGCAGGGCCAGACTGGCGAGTCCGGTATCCCAGATGGGCGAGACACAGGGTTGGCAGTAGGCACTGTCCTCGCCAACGACCAGCAGACGTTCAATGGCTTCGCGGGTGGTCTGACGACGGGGGTCGTCCGGCGGCATGCCGAGAAAATCCATGGCTTCATAGGCATTGACCATGGCGGGAAAGATGCCCCCCAGCCCGTCAACGCCATTGAGACGAGCCAGAAACCAGTCACGCGCCCGTTCGGTCGCCTTGCGGCGCAGACCGGCCGGAATCAGCGGCTCCATCCGCATACCGATGCGCTCCAGAGCCAGAACGGCCTTGCCCAGCGGGGTTTTGACGTGGGAAAAGTAATGTTGCTCCTCCTCGGGATCGACGGTGAACAACTCCCTGACACCAACACCCAGGGGATTACGGGCCGTTACCTTGTGCGAACACAAGATGAACAGCGGAACCATCACGGCACGCGACCAGTAGGAAACCTTGTCCAGATGGAACGGAAACCAGCGCGGCAGCAGCATGATTTCCACCGGAATGAAGGGGACGGCCCGCCACGGAACCTGCTCAAACATGGCCAGCATGATGCGGGTGAAAACATTGGATCTGGCTGCACCGCCCTGGCTGAGTATCCAGTGCCTGGCCCTGGCCATGTGGGCCGCTTCAATGTCATCCCCGGCCAGTTTAAGGGCGTAGTAAGCCTTGACCGTACAACTGACATCACCCTCTCCGCCTGCAAACAGCGGATAACTGCCATCGGCCTGCTGGCGGCTTCTGAGGTAACAGGCGATTTTGGCCTGCAACCCGGCATCCATTTCATCCATGTAGTGCATCATCAGGATGTACTCGGCGGGAATCGTACAATCCGCCTCCAGTTCAAACACCCAGTAGCCCTCGCTGGATTGCAGTTTGAGTAGATGATCCCTGGCCCGGCGTATGGCCGCACTCAGGGGGGATTCGGAACAGGCATTCAGGAACGTGGTGTCGAATGCTGGCAGTGCTGTCGCGTCGTCAAACATGGGCAGGAGTCCCCGGAAAAGTCAAAAAATTCAGTGAGGCAGTGCGGAATAGGTGGAAGCATCCAGTCTGGCCGGTTCGCTGACACCGGGCAGACCCCGTTCAGCCAGGGCAAATACGGTCTTGAGCAGGGTATCGCTGGAGCGGCACAAACGGGTGGTTGCCACGGTGGCCCTGACGGCCCGGCGGGTGATTTTTACCTCGGCGGATCGGGCAAAATCAGGGTTTTGCGCGATTTTGCGGAGGGTCAGTACCGCCATGCCCAGTGCCCACAAACAGAAATCACGGATGCCGGTTTCACGGGCCGGAATCAGCAGGGTGTAACGCAGGGCATTACGGAGATGACCCTGGGCAATGCCGAGCATGCGAATCAGGCCGGCCCGGAAGCGGGCATCATCGTGCCCGGGTTTAAGGTCTTTCAGGTCATAGCCACACTGGCTGAACACATCCTGCGGCAACCAGCAGACTCCCCGCTCGTAGTCATCCCACAAATCCTTCAGGATGTTGGTCATCTGCAACCCCAGTCCGAACGACACCGAAAGCCGCATCAGTTCATGCCGGTGTACCGCAATATCGGCTGAATGGTGGCAGAACAGGCGGGTCAGCATTTCTCCCACCACCCCGGCCACGAAATAACAGTAACGACTGG